>SLHN01000260.1 GCA_007136145.1 Thioalkalivibrio sp. | reverse complement strand
CGCTCGACTTTGTGTTGATCCTTGTAAGCGGCGATCAGTTCGGCTTCGCTGAGGAGCGTGTCATCCAGCAGGTTGGTGGCCAGGATGAAGCAGCTTTTGCGTTCCAGGCGGCGCTGGTGTTGTTGCACCTGAGAGGCCAGCGCACCGGTGATGCGGTAGAGATAAAAGTCGGGGGTTCGCCCCCGCGCTGGGCGGCCTTTGCCGTGGAACCGCGGCAAGGCTTGGATAGAGGGTTCGCTGAGTAGGCTCATTTTGAGTGTGTTCTCGAAGTGTTTCAGGGCGTTGAGCGCATCGGCTTGGCAGGCGAAATCGCCGCTGGGCAACTGCTGGGAGCCTTCGCCGGAGTCTTGATCACCGACCGTTTAGGCAGCTACAACGGCCACCCCAACGAACGCCGTCAACTGTGCTGGGCGCATGTGATCCGCAACCTGGAACGGATCGCCGCGCGAGCGGATCCCGGCGGCGGGATCGGGCAGCGTCTGGTGCGCTTAGCCCGGTTAGTGATCCGAGTCGAGCACCGACGACGAGGTCAACACCTGAGCGAGGCCCACTACCGCCAACGGATGCAGCACCTGCGCGCGGCCTTTCAGGCCCACCTGCACGCCGGCACACAATGCCTTCGTCAACCGCGCACCGTCAGCCCATGCCAAGCCTTGTTGCGCGATGAGCCGATGTTGTGGACGTTTCTCGACCATCCCGGCTTGCCGCTCACGAACAATGCCGCAGAGAGAGCTCTGCGCCCCTATGTGATCTGGCGCAAGACCCGCTTCGCCAGTCAATCGATGCGTGGGCTGGCGTTTCGTGAGCGCATCCTGTCGGTGATCGGCACAGCACGCCACCTCGGACTCAACACCCATCAGCTCCTGCGGCAGCTCTGCAACGAAGGACTCCAGCGGCGAGCGATTACCCCACTGCCGCTCGATCAAGATCACCCCTCGCTGCCAAAAGTATCCTGATATCCCAATCGCTTAGGGGGTGTGAACGCTTACTGAGCAATTACGTTATTTTTTTGTTCTGCTTCGAAAATCTGAAATTTTTCGAATTCCTTCTCGACAGTTGAGAGGGTTTCCTCCATCTCACCGAAATAAAGCCTCTCGAACTCAAGCGAGGTTTCGTCGCTCCAGTAACGTTTGAGTTCACTCCATCTTTCCGAAAGCAATATTCTTGATCTCAAGATCGTAACCTCCCTCTGACTTGGGCTGGGATGTATTTCCAGCCCAGATCCTTCGCTGCCCTTGAGCGATGTCGACCCGATGTAAAGCCGAATTGTTTGCCATCATCGGATGGATATATATCCATGACAATAAGATCACTTTCGCGAACGGATCCAATCATGCATTCATGGCAAAGAACCAGGCTGTCGGATCGAACACCATCTATGGAATTCATGCGTCCGAGCTGCTTATCCATCTCAAATAATTCATCTCTTGTTATATTGGGATTTTTCGATAAGATAGGTAATAGATCGACCTCAAAAATGGTAAGCATTGTTGTGATTTTATCCTTCGACACTTTTTTGTAATCCAGTTCTTCTGGTGCCTCTGTCCAGTCGATGTCATCGACAGAAACCCATTCGAATCCTCGCGGTAGATCAGGAAGTTCATTTCTCTCTGCAACGGCTAGTGCAGGTATCCGTTTCGAGAATGAAATACTCGATTTTCCTGGTGTTCCCCTGGATTGGGCGCTGACGGTCGACTCCTGATTAATGGAGGAACCACGGGACATCGGTGAGCCTAATCCGGAGTCAATAGCCGACAAGGCAAGATACGTTTGCGCTGTCTTGATTCGTTCATCGAGATAGTGCTGGCCTGCCGAGGAGACGCGATTCAAACGGGAACGCGCGGCATCCACCACTTTTGCGAAGGTTTGACCGGCCGCCTGAATATCCGTGTGACGGGATTGCGCTTGGGCTACTTTTTCGCGCGCAGCCCAGACTGCATCGTAGAGACGATCACTCGGCTCATCGGCTCTCCTAAGCCTACGCTCGATGGACTCCAGCGCAGCGTACGCACTATCCAGATCTTTTTCCGAATCATGGATCGCTCGATCAACATGATGCAACATTTCCTGCATCTCCGATTCGGCCATTGAGATTATTACAGGCAGGGTTTCTCTGAAATCGATCAATACCTGTAGGGATTGCAGATTCGCGCCCTGCATGGCCGTCACCGCCCGAGATAAGCATCCACAGCGGCTGCCTTTCTTCGGAGATAGTCGCTGTATCGGTCACACATTTTTGTGAATATCTGAATTTCCAGCATCAACTCTTCCTTGCGACGCACGAAATTCTTGTATTTCTCATCGTTCCAGAAGGCTCGAATATCATGCACCTGCTGCTCCAACTGCGCGCGTCGCGCATCGATTTCATTTCTGAGTTCACGTAGCGAGCGTTCAAATTCGCGCATTTCGGATGGATCAACAATCACGTCTGCCATAACTATTTCCTCAAAGCTTTATTTTCTGAGAGTTCTCAAGTTTTTCAGCATCTTTTATCAACTCAGCAATGACTTGCCGCGTTTCTTCAGAGAATCTGTCGAGTGAGATTCGTAGCCGAGTGACCTCGGATGTAAACTCTTCAAATTCATCATCTATCCATGACTTAGCCAGTCGTGAAATGTAATTCTCCAGGGCTCGAACGGAGTTTTGCCAATAATTTGCATGAGTATTCAAATCATTGCAGAAATCACGAAGCTTTTCAGGATTATTGCGTACTTGGGTCATTTTTGATTACTCGCTAACTGACTAGAAAGAATGGCTTTCCATTTGCGATATATTTGTGATCCGGATTGCTGCAGCCAATCCAGATCACAGGGCAAATATGGCCGAATCTGGGTAAATACCCCGACTTTCTCATCATCGTAACAAATCATGCGGTTCTCCCGTTCGATCTTTGAAGCCACTGGATCGTCAAAAAGCTTCATGGAATCGCTGGAGGATAATGAACCGGAAACCCTGTGCCCGATCTCATTCAGCGCTGCGTTGTCGAGAATTCGGGTAAGATTTTGCAGGGTATCGCACCAGATGATGACATGAACACCGAACTCCGGCCCCTCACGCAGAAGGCGCTGAAGATGGTCGTGGATGCTCGGTGCACTCGAACTGCTGCTAAAGCTGAACCCCTCCTCACGCCGCAGATCACGGGCACGTTGCAACCCGAAGAGCACCAGAACGATTCGTGGTCGTGTGGTCGCATCATTTTGCTCCCGGTCGGTCAGTTCCTCAGCCAGGCCTTCGATCACGGCCTTGATCTCCCGCCGACCATAGACAGTCGTTTTATGGGGGAACTGATCTCGCAACGCTTTCGGATGATTAGCCCATGCGGGATTTTCCGAGCTGAGATCAACGATGTGAAAGTTGATCGACTCCGGCGTTTCCTGGGCTACCATCGATAACAGGCAGCTGAATACGACACCGAATCCAAGCCGCTCGTCACGATCCACGACCAGCAGATGGCCACCGCTCTGTCGTTTGAGTTCAACCGCGTGCGCGGGCAGCATCGCAATCGGTTCACCTACCCATAACCGAAGCACAGACCCACCAGGCATTGGGGGCCAAATGCGCAGTGCTTCGTTCAAGGATCGGCAACGCTCGACATGGGCAGGTTCGCTGCCTTCGAACACGAACGGCCCGTCGAGAAAACGGACTCTGTCGGGGTAGGTCGCGTGTGCCCGCTCATGTAATGCAGCCAAGCGTCTATTGCGCTCGTCCTGAGAAAGCAGCGCAACTTGGAACAGGTTGTTGCCTTCGATAAGCCCGTTCTTGTCGTTGAAAATGGCTTCACCTGCCCGATCGAGCAACCGCGCTGCAGGGTTGTCGTCGGCCAGCACGAGTCGAGATTCTGCTTCCGAGCACTGCAAGGCAATGCGCACTCCGATCTGATCCAGAATCGAGCGGGGCAACCGGATTCCCGCGATCGATTGGGACGCCAGCACCAGATGCATGCCGAAACTGCGTCCCTGCCGAACCATCCGCTCAACAATTGCAAGCGCTTCCCTTGACTCCGTCCCTTCATCGATGAAGAGTTCATGGAATTCGTCGGCAATCATAAGAATCCGAGACATTGCCGCATCGGGGTTCCGCGTCCGGAAATCTACCAATTCCTGCACACCTGCAGCACGGAACAACTCTCCACGTCGTGTCATCTCCTCATCGAGTCCACGCAGCACACTAAGGCCGAACTCCAGCTCACTCGCGATCGCGACCACTCTGGCATGGGGCAGTTTATGTGTCGCATAGTCCTTGAACTCCACACCCTTCTTGAAATCCAAAAGGAATACTTCAAGCTGTTCAGGGGCATATATTTCGGCAAGTGACAGAATTAGCACGTGCAAAAGATTGCTTTTCCCGGAACCTGGTTTTCCGATGATCAGCGCATGGTGCGCTGTAGTGCCTTTTTCACCGAAAACCAGAGATTGGATCTTCCGAGCGCCGGTAGGGCCTAGTGGAGCGGCGAGCCATTCGGAATTATCCAAAACCCAACCACCATCGATTCCGACGAGAGGTCCGTGTCGCGCATCAACGGCACGCTGCATCAAAGTCTCGTATGGTACTTCGACACGTGAACCTTCCTTCGCGAGGCTACCGTGATTTTCCACGATACTGGCTACGATTCCATTGTCAGGCATCGTGTCGAGTTTGAAACGCAGAACACCCCGGTATTGAGGTTCCGGGCTAGCTAATTTCAGATTATCTCCGTTGGTTTGGTATACTTCCGCCTGTTGAATAATCTGATTTGGCGATATGCCATGTGGTAGCTCCTTGCTCTGATCCCAGACCAGAATCACATGAACCCCGCAACGAGCTCCGTTGGCCATTATTCTTTCGAGAGCCAGACAGGCGTCGGTATCGAAATTCTCCGGGAATCCGAAAATGAAAACGAAACGATAAGGTTCAGCAATTTCACCTGCAGCCTCATTATAGGTTTCGATTGACTCGTAGTCAGAACGCAGGTATTTCTGAATCACCCCCGAAATATGTTCGACCAACTTGTCAAGTTGCTCACGGATATGGCGGCGATCACTCCAGACTTTACTGCTGATTAACCGCTCATCATAGTCGGAGAGCTTGTGAAATTCAGAAAAATTTTTTCCTAAACCAACCGGATCGATCAGCAAGAAACGAACTGTTCCAGGCTTATAGCTGTAGAGTATTTGAGCAATTAGAGTAGATATATTATTCAAAGCAAACTTATTATCGTTGTTGCTTTTTTTGTTGTTTTTTGTCTTTATAACAATATTTTTCGTTCTTAATCGATCAAAAAACCAAGGGAAATTAATTGAATGTGATAAGATAAGCTTCTTTTCATGGTTTTCGCTCGATTCTGAAAACATACTGTGCGGACCGCAATGCTGCTCCAGCATGGCGCGTATCTGACCTTCCGGCTGGGCGCCCATGAAGCCGTCCAGCTGCTGGCCGTCCTTGATCAGCATCACGGTGGGCAGGCTGCGGATGCCGAGATGGTCGGCCAGCATCTGCTCGTCGTCGGTGTTGATCTTGGCCAGAATGAAGGTACCGGCGTATTCATTCGCCAGTTTTTCCAGGATCGGCCCCAGCGACTTGCAGGCACCGCACGAGGGTGCCCAGAAATACAGCAGTACCGGCGCCTGGAAAGAGGACTGGACGATCTGTTCGAAGTTTTCGGCCGTGACATCGATAGTGATTGCATCACCTTGGCCGATGGCTTCAAAAGATCCAATGTTTGCAAGGCTAACCTCGCCCAATCTGGCTAATAATGGTGCCCGGCTATCTTCTATGTTGGTAGGAAATGTTGGAATGGTCAATTTATGTAATGGAGAGGATAGTGGTTCTAAATTACTGACCCATTTATCAATTCTAGACTGAATTTTCATGGATAGTTTTTCAACATGAACTCTCATTCTGTTACATTCACTGAAGATCCATTCAGCTACTTTTTTATATGCATCTTCGAGATCTTTTATTTCTTCATCATATTCATCTTGTATCTTCATTTTATTTTGGCGTAATTTTTTTCTAATTACTTCGCAGTCTTTATCTGCTTTCAAAGTTATATCTTTGTTTTCCTTTATGGCACCATATTTTATCGCACCATGAATACTCAGGAATAAACAATAGGTAATTATACCAGACATGATACCGAAGCCAAACGAAAATGCTGCGATCCAGACAAATAAAGCAATTACAACAGATGTCCAGATAGCGATTCTGTTAGTCCTTATGAATTCAATTTCATCAACTATATTTCTCTTATGTTTTGATGGAATAGATGAAATTTCACTTATTTTTTCGTCACTCTCTTTAGTTAATTTTTCTATGGCAGATCGCATTTTTTCTTCAACATTAGTAATGTATTTATCAGTAATTTTTCTTTCGTGTTGCTCACACGCTTTTAATTTATAAATTAGTGAAAAACAGTGGTGTATCGAGTAAAAATTTTTTTCTATTTCACTGATCTCCAAGTTTTCATTACCGGAGTTTATTATATTTAGTAGTTCTCTCTCAAAACCATCGATAGCCTCGGAAGCTTCACGAGTTGCAGCCACTGTGTGGCTAGAAGGCTTAGTCATTTTATTTTTTCCTCTATATCAGTAATAAAATTAATAAACAAAAGGACATTTTTTAATATTATTATTCATAAAATTGCAATTTACCTTATCTCCATTGATATAAATCGTGGTGCTCAACAGCGAAGCGGGCGTTGAGCCGCAAGCTCGACGAATGAGCTATTAACCCGACATTTAAGTAGATATACTCACGCATAAGCGGCATATCGAATTGGCTCTACCTGGAAGTACTTCATGACCTGACCTGAAAGCTTCTGAAGCTTTCGCAAATGAGCGATCACCTTGGCTTTGAGCTGACCTTTGGCTCGGGCCGACAGCCTGCCGTGAACACCGCCCTTGAAATCGCAGTTCATGTATTGATCCGGATTCAGCTCTGGCAAGTAGAACACTTCGATGTCGTTTTTATGCTCGGCCATCCAGACCTTGACCACCTTGGCGTGATGAACGCGCAGGTT
>SLHN01000283.1 GCA_007136145.1 Thioalkalivibrio sp. | reverse complement strand
CGTGATGAATCATTGCCCGGCGTCCCTCCCATGAATGCAGACATCGTCCGCCATCGGACCACGGCGGTGCGCGTCGGTCACGTGACCGTCGGCGGCACCGCGCCCATCGTGGTGCAGTCGATGACGAATACCGACACCGCCGACCCGGTGCGCACCGCGATTCAGGTCGCCGAACTGGCGCGCGCCGGATCGGAGTTGGTACGGATCACGGTGAACACCGAGGAAGCCGCCGCCGCCGTCCCCGAGATCCGCGAGCGGCTCGAGAAGATGGGCCTGGACGTGCCGCTGGTCGGGGACTTCCACTTCAACGGACACAAGCTGCTGACCAGGCATCCGGCCTGCGCGGAGGCGCTCGCCAAGCTGCGGATCAACCCCGGCAACGTCGGCAAGGGCTCCAAGCGGGACTCGCAGTTCGAGTCCATGATCGAAATCGCCTGCCGCTACGACAAGCCGGTTCGCATCGGAGTGAACTGGGGCAGCCTGGACCCGGCGGTCCTCGCTCGCCTGCTCGACGCCAACGCCGCGCGACCGGATCCGCGGCCGCTGGAAGACGTGACCCGCGAGGCATTGATCGCGTCGGCGCTGGAGAGCGCCGCGCAGGCCGAGTCGCTGGGCCTGCCTCACGATCACATCGTGCTGTCGGCCAAGGTCAGCGGCGTGCAGTCGCTGATCCGGGTCTACACCGACCTCGCGGCACGCTGCGACTACCCGTTGCACCTCGGACTGACCGAGGCCGGCATGGGCACCAAGGGCATCGTCGCGTCCACCGCGGCCCTGTCAGTGCTGCTGCAGCAAGGCATCGGCGACACCATCCGCATCTCGCTGACCCCCGAGCCCGGTGGCGACCGGACCCAGGAGGTGATCGTCGCCCAGGAAATTCTGCAGAGCCTGGGACTGCGCAGCTTCCTGCCTTCAGTCGTCGCCTGCCCGGGCTGCGGGCGCACCTCCAGCGATTACTTCCAGCGTCTGGCGCAGGATATCCAGAGCTTCATCCGGCATCAGATGCCGACCTGGAAGCAGCACTACCCCGGGGTCGAGGAAATGACCGTCGCGGTAATGGGCTGCGTGGTGAACGGCCCCGGCGAGAGCCGCCATGCCAACATCGGCATCAGCCTTCCCGGCACCGGCGAAGCCCCGGTGGCCCCGGTCTACGAGGATGGCGAAAAGACCGTGACCCTGAAGGGCGACCACATTGCCGAGGAATTCCAGGCCCGGGTCGAGGCCTATATCCAGCAGCGTTACGGGAGCGGGTCCGGCAACCACGTTGGCTGACCCGCGGGTTCAGACCGCCCCCCCTCCTGCCACCAGCGCAGCCAGCACGACCCATGACACATGAAGGCTGTAGGCGTAGGGGGATGCCTCGAGCTGATCCACCACGTTGGCCAGCACGCGGCGTGGGCATAAGGATAGCCTTGCCCGAAAGGCGGTTCAGCAGCCGCTGGTGCTTGAACGACGATGATGACAGCCGCACGGTATACGAAGCGTATCCGCGCCTAACGGATAAGCACCTGTAACCGATTCATCATCCAGATGTCATGAGGATGACAACGGGCGGGCGCACAGTGCAGGCATGAACAGCCCGATGCTGCATATGCGAGAGACGGCACCGCCGGCCGGCACAACGACGAACCGCAGGCTGCGCGTCGCCGTGGTTACGGAAACCTGGCCGCCCGAGGTAAATGGTGTCGCGATGACGATTCATCGCATGGTGGAATGGCTGGGTCGCCGTCACGACGTCAGTCTGATCCGTATCCGTCAGCGCGACGAATCCCTCGGCGTCGTCATTCCCGGGGTGGAGACGCTGCTCCTGAGGGGCATCCCCGTGCCCCGTTATCATGAACTGCGCATGGGCCTGCCCTCCGCGGGCAAGCTGAAGCAGCTCTGGCAAACGAACCGCCCTGATGTCGTGCATGTGATCACCGAAGGGCCTCTGGGCTGGTCCGCGATACGGGCGGCCTCCGCCCTCGGCGTCCCCATCGTCAGCGACTTCCACACCAATTTTCATCAATACACGGCCCACTACGGAATGGGGCTGTTCAAGCCCATGGCACTGCGCTACCTGCGCGGACTGCACAACCGGACACGACTGACACTGGTCCCGACACGGGCACTCGCCGACAGTCTGGCACAGCAAGGTTTCGACCACCTGGACGTGCTCGCGCGCGGCGTCGATACGGAGCTGTTCGATCCCCGGCGGCGGCGCTCCGAGCTGCGCTCGTCATGGGGCGCGGGTCCCGACGACCCGGTACTGCTGATGGTCAGCCGAATCGCCCCGGAAAAGAACCTTCCCCTTGCACTCCTGTCTTATGAGAGGGCACGTGAAAGGGTTCCCGGAACGCGCATGGTGGTGGTCGGCGATGGTCCCGCCCGGGACCGTACCGCGGCCGCTCATCCCGATGTCCATTTCGCGGGCATGCAGACGGGACAGTCGTTGGCGGAACACTACGCCTCGGCCGACCTCTTCGTGTTTCCCAGTCGCAGCGAGACCTTCGGCAACGTGACGCTGGAGGCCATGGCCAGTCGTCTGGCGGTCGTGGCGTTCGACTACGCCGCCGCGCGCGAACACATTGTCGATGGCCGCAACGGTCGGGTCGTTCACTGCGACGATGATCAAGGGTTCGTCAATACCGTGGCGGACCTGACGGGTGACAAAGTACAGATGCAACGTTTGGCGTCCGCCGCCCGCGAGACCGCGCTCGCAATCGACTGGTCCCGGGTCTGCGAACGGTACGAAGACCTGCTGATGCAGTGCCTGGAGGACGATCATGGCTGAGCCGATGTTGACACCCGATCCGTCGTTCGCCCGCATGCGGGCACTCGACCTGACCCTCTGCAGGTTCCTTAATCGGGCGAACCGGCGCGAACAGGTCGGACGCTTCTTCGCCCTGATCAGCCGACTGGGCGATGGGGTTCTCTGGTACACGCTGATGCTGACCCTGCCGCTGGTGCACGGAATCGGCGCGCTGCTGGTCAGCATGCACATGGCGATCACGGGCCTGCTGGGCCTGGCGATTTACAAGTGGCTCAAGGCCCGTACCAGCCGTCCCCGCCCATTCATGGTCAGCGAGGGCATCATCCGCCGTGTTCCCCCGCTCGATGAATACAGTTTCCCTTCCGGCCATACGCTGCATGCGGTCGCGTTCTCGCTGGTGCTGTTGCACCATCTGCCGCAGTGGTTCTGGTGGGTCGTACCGTTCACCTTGCTGGTCGCCGCCTCGCGCCCCATCCTGGGTCTGCATTACCCCAGCGACGTCCTGGCCGGGGCCGCGATTGGTACCGGGGTTGCCAGCCTCTCGATCCTGGCGGTGAACTGGGTCATCGGTTAGCTTGCAAGTCCAATGGATCCTCGCGCGAGGCGAGCTTCAGGGCGCGCAGTTGTGACATTTTCTTGTGCTGGTGATCCTGCATGCGGTGCAGGATGCCGTCGAGCACCCGCAGCGCCATCACAATGAACGGTCCCTTGTTCAACATCACGCACTCGGCCCGAACCGACATTGCCGCGTCACTCAGCTCGGGCCGGGAAACCGCGCCTGTCTTGGCCATTGTTTCAAGAACCTGGGTAGCCCAGATGACCGGCACATGACCGGCTTCCGCCAGCCAGAGAATCTCCTCCTGGATTTCAGCGAGCCGCTCCCCGCCGATCTCCACCGCCAGGTCACCGCGCGCGATCATCACCGCCAGGGGATGCCTGCCGATCGTGCTGAGCATGATTTCGGGCAGGTTGCGCAGTGCCCGCCCGGTCTCGATCTTCGCGACGATCCCTATGCTGCTGGCTCCCCGTCGCTCCAGTTCGTCAATCAACGCCAGCATGTCGGCACTGGTTTCCACGAATGAGAACCCGACCAGGTCGGCATGTTTCACCACGAAGTCCAGATCCGCCAGGTCCTTTTCGCTCAAGGGGCTGAGTCCCAGCACCGCTCCAGGGAGGTTGATCCCCTTGTCGGGCTTCAGACGGAAGCCGCCGGGTGGAGTCTGGGTGATCCGGAGCAGGGCCCAATCCTCGTGGACCTCCTCCAGGACCGCGCCCGCCTTTCCATCATCGATCCACACGGGTTGTCCGGGACGAAGTCGAGGCAGTATTTCGGGCGCGGTGATGCCGATTCGTGCCGTTTCGACGATCTCGCCGGCGGCATCCGTTCGGGCCGGGCGACCCGGCGATTCGGGAGACGTCAACCGCAACTGGTCCCCCACATGCAAGCGGATCCTGACCGCGCGCACCGGGTATCCGGTCAGGCGGATCGGCCCGGCATCCACCCGTGTCCAGCGTCCGGCGTGCATCCGCAAGATCGCCATTTCTGTATCCGGGCCAATCCGGGTGCCCTTGAGACAATGCGACAGCCACCCTCCTTCGTCCAGCGCGCGCACCACCTCGAGATGGCGTTTTTTCCCCCGAAGATCGATGAACTCGAGGCGATCGCCGGGCCGGATACGCGCGGACTGTTCCGGATCGATGGTCAAACAGACATCGAAGCCGCCCAGTTGTGTCGGCGAGGCGGGGCCACCCTGATGCAGAAGGGCAACGCGCACCACACCCCGTAACATGGTTGCTTCCGATCGACCAGGCCGCAACCGTGTCCAGGTGGGCACTTCATCGAGCGCTCCGGTCCGAATCTTGTGTCCCGCAAGATCCATCAGCACACGGCAACCACGACCAACCACCTGCTCGGCACGACGCACATGCGCGATCATGCGGCGCCATGATGGCACATCATCGTGGGCACAATTGATGCGTGCGCAATCCATCCCCGATTCCAGCAGAGCTCGAACCAGGGCCTCGTCGGACGCGGCTTCGGTCGGCATGGTTACCATTGCGCGTACCGCCCGCCGGGGCTGCGGCGCGCCGAAAATCCGTCGCGTGTTGACCGTCAGCAATTCGTTTCATGACGCTAAACCAGTTCGAATTCATGATGGGTTGCGCAAGCATCCCGTTCTCCCCCGGTGATGTTTCCACCCACGCACTGTTGAACGATCTGTACAAACGTCATCCCGCACCGTCAGGGTACGAGGTTTTGCCGCGCTTGCCGATCCCGGCCGTCGCTGCCACTCCCGCGGCGGCCACACCCCTGCCGCCGCTGTTGAAAGCCTACCTTCGGTTGGGCGCCCGGATCTGCGGCGAGGCCTGCTGGGATCCGGACTTCGGGGTCGCCGACGTTTTCATTCTGCTGGATATCAAGCAAGTGCCGGACCGTTATCGCCGGCATTTCCTGCGTGAGCCGATATTGATATCCTGAAGGATCGAAAAGGCGCGGCAGGCTTGGCCTCCACGCCATCTACCCATGGGGCATGGACTTGCTCCGTCACCCCAACACTCGCCGTTCGCGACCGTCGCGCGCAGGTTGGCGAGAATTCGGCAGGATCAACGGAGAGCCATGCGTATCCTGATGGTGTCGGACGTCTACTTTCCGCGAATCAACGGCGTATCGACATCCATCCAGACCTTCCGGCGAGATCTGACCGCGCTCGGACATACAGTCGACTTGATTGCTCCGGAATATCCTTCCAGCGCGGATGGCCGCGAGGAAGGAATCGAGCGAATCCCATCGCGCTATCTGTTCTTCGACCCCGAGGATCGCATGATGTCCGGCAGAGCGATCCGCGGGCGAACGCCTGATCTGGCACGACGCAATTACGATCTGATCCACATTCAGACGCCCTTCGTGGCCCACTATGCCGGCCTGCGCATCGCACGAGAGTACGGGATTCCGACGGTCGAGACCTATCACACCCATTTCGAGGAATACCTGTACCACTACCTACCCTGGCTGCCCGCGCGATGGCTGCGCGGCGCGGCGCGACGCTTCACGCGCAGCCAGTGCAACCAGGTCGACGCCGTTGTGGTGCCATCGACGCCAGTCCTCGATACCCTGCTGGCATACGGTATCGAAACTCCGCTCGAGGTTATCCCCACGGGTCTCGACCTCGATCGTTTCCAGGCTGGCGACGGGGCCCGATTCCGGCGTGCGCACGGGATCGCCCACGATCGACCGGTACTTGTTCACGTCGGCAGGGTCGCTCACGAAAAGAACATCGATTTCCTGTTCCGCGTCGCCGAGCGGGTGCGCGCGGAGGTTCCCGACATCCTCCTGTTGATTGTGGGCGAAGGTCCCGCCCGCCGGCACCTGGAGCACCTCGGCGAGCGCATGGGCCTGATGGACAACCTGTTGTTCGTCGGCTACCTCGACCGGGAACGCGAGCTTCTGGACTGTTATCGGGCTGGGGATGTCTTCGTTTTCGCCTCACGCACGGAGACCCAGGGACTGGTACTGCTGGAATCGATGGCGCTAGGCGTTCCGGTGGTCGCGCTGGCGGAGATGGGCACACGGGATATCCTCGGGCCGGAACGCGGCAGTCTGATAGCCAATGACGACACCGGGGATTTTGCCGAAAAGGTCGTGCGACTGCTGCGCAACCCGGATCTCCGGGCGAAACTGTCCTCCGACGCCCGCACCTACGCCGAGACCTGGTCGGCCCCGGTACTGACGCAGCGACTTCTGGACCTGTACCGCTCGGTTCTCGAACGATCAGCCTGATTGATCGCCACATCCGGGCCATGGTAACGGTATCGGGTCCGTCATCGGCTTGTCATGGAGCACCGTGATACTTGGAAGTTTTTTGGGAGACAGGCAATGACCATTCGCGTGGGTATCAACGGTTTCGGACGAATCGGGCGTCTCGCGCTGCGTGCGGCCTGGGACTGGCCGGACTTCGAGTTCGGCCTGATCAACGAAAAGAATGGCGACGGAACCGTTTCCGCGCACCTGCTGGAGTTCGATTCTGTCCACGGACGATGGCCGCATGCGGTACAGGGCGCCCCGGACCGGATCGCGATCGACGGGCACTGGATTGCCCACAGCAGAGTTGGCAGCCCGGCCGAGGTTCCCTGGCGCGAATCGGACATTGACATCGTGCTCGAATCCAGCGGACGGTTTCGCACGATGGAAACGCTGGCCTCCTATTTCGAAGCCGGCGTCCGAAAGGTCGTCGTCGCCGCCCCGGTCAAGGATCCCGCCGCGCTGAATGTCGTG
>SLHN01000308.1 GCA_007136145.1 Thioalkalivibrio sp. | reverse complement strand
CCAACGTGTACGGTTCATACGTTCTCTCTGAGTGATGGTACGTGAGTCGCCGGTGTATGCCGCGACCGGACCCGCCGTGAGCATCGGCGCTGCCGTTGCCATTGCGCCGTTGACTCGCCTTGAGCATATAGAAGGACCGGACCAAGGCGTACTTCGGTTTTCACTGATCCCGCAAGACCCGGTGCCCGGCTAGTATGGAATCCCGTCCGTGCAAGCCGCATTGCACTGGAATAACCCGACCACTGGTGGGCCATGCGTACTATTCAATGCCGATGGAGTAACGCCATAGCTGTTCAAGACTCGCTTTCGCACCGCCGCCCAGGCTTTGGTGAAACCCTCGCGAGGCTGGCCACAAGAATGAGCCGCCACACTGCCGGAACGGCCATTGGCGGCTTGCTCAGCCTGATTTCGGGTGGCGTAATGAGCGCTCCTGCCTTTACACCCGAGGACATCATGAACTGGGCGCCGCACTCGTTCGCAGGCACGACCGATTACCGGTTGGTCGAGGTCGATGGCCGCCAGGCCGTGGAGGCGAACTGCACTGACGGCACGGCTTCCGGCCTGTTCTACCGGGAAGACATTGACCTGACGCGGACGCCGATCGTGGAGTGGGAATGGCGGGTCGACCAGACCCTGACCGGGATCGACGAGACCACCCGGGCGGGCGATGACTACCCTGCCCGGATCTACCTCGTCGACGAGTCCCCGATTCTGCGCTGGCGCACGCGGGCGCTGAACTACGTGTGGGCCAGTACCTCGAAGCCCGGCAGCGATTGGCCCAATGCCTTCGCCAGCCAGGCGCGGATGATCGCCGTGGCGGGCGCGGAGCACGCCGGCCAGGGCTGGCGCACCGAACGGCGGAACGTGCTGGCAGACTTCCGCCAGCATCACGACCGCGAACCGGACCGGATCAACGCGGTCGCGGTGATGACCGACTGCGACAACACCGGGCAGCAGGCACGCGCCTGGTACGGCAATATCCGCTTTTTGCCCGAATGAATGCAGCATCTCCCCTCGAGTCACCGAAAGGACCGATGGCACCATGGCACAGACCGAAACGATTCGCCTTCTCGACGACTTCCCACGGATCCAGCGTGGGCGCCTCACGACCGTGCAGGCCAATCTCGGTTACACCTGCAACCAGACCTGTTTTCACTGCCATGTAAATGCGGGACCGAATCGCAGGGAGGTGATGCAACGCGCGACGATCGACGACATTCTGGCCTTTCTGAAACGGGCACGTATCGAGACCCTGGACCTGACCGGCGGCGCCCCTGAACTGAATCCCCATTTCCGGGACCTGGTAGTCGACGCCCGAAACCTCGGCGTAGAGGTGCTCGACCGCTGCAACCTTACTATTCTGTCGGAGCCCGGCCAGGAGGACCTGGCACGGTTCCTGGCTACTCAGCGGGTGGGTGTTGTCGCGTCCCTCCCCTGCTATCTGGAGCAGAACGTGAACGCCCAGCGTGGCGATGGCGTGTTCGAAGCGAGTCTTGCGGGACTGCACCAACTCAACGCACTGGGCTACGGCAAACCCGGCTCCGGTTTGCAACTGAATCTCGTCTATAACCCGCAGGGACCGGAACTTCCACCGCCGCAGGCTGCCCTGGAAGCGGCCTACCACGAGTACCTGGAAAGCCATTACGGCATTGTCTTCAATGGCCTGTACACGATCGCCAACATGCCGATCAACCGCTTCGCCAAGACTTTGGCGCGGAAGGGCGAGTACAACAGCTACCTGCAGACCCTCCGCCTCGCCCATCAGGACGCGAATCTCGAACAGGTCATGTGTCGCTCGATGATCTCCGTCGACTGGAAGGGTTTTCTCTACGATTGCGACTTCAACCAGATGCTGCATATCCCCCTGGCAGCCACCGGGCGGCCGCGCACCCACATCCGCGATCTCGACTTCGAGACTCTGATGGCCGGGGACATCGCGGTGGCGGATCACTGTTACGGCTGCACCGCGGGTCAGGGTTCCAGCTGTGGCGGAGCGCTCGGCTGATTTCCCCTCGGCGACGGATGAGCACCATCGTCCGCCGGTGCGGCGGGGAATTCTTCCGGTCGTTTCAGCTCTAATGCGAGCATGAAGGAACTAATCGAACTCCTGCGTCGCAGCCTATCGAACAGCAACGCCGCCGTCGGAGCCTCATCTGGCAACAAGCCCATGGACGAGCAGGACATCCACCGCGCCACGGCTGCCTTGCTCTTCGAGGTCAGCCGTGCTGATTTTCACATCAATGACGAGGAACTGCTGACTATCCGTGATCGCCTCAAGGCGGGTTTCGATCTGGATCCAACGGAATTGGATCAATTGGTGGAGCTTGCACGGCAGGAAAGCGACGAACTGCTATCGCTTCACCCGTTCGTGCGCGTAATCAACGCCCGGGCGACACCCGCGGACAAGCGCCGTATCCTGCTCGACCTCTGGCACGTCGCGTACGCCGACGGCCATTTGAACCCCCGGCAGGAGGCTACGGTGCGGCAGATTGCGGACCTGCTCTATGTACCCCACGCGGTCTATCTGAGAACCAAGATCGAGGTGGAACCCACAGGCAGCTCCCGCCGTTCCTGATTTCCAGAGTTTGCCCCGGCATTCGCTTTATAAGGCACGCACCTGTATTGTGGTTCCGCGACCATCAGGATGAAGCCTCTCGAATCAGGAATTCCTCCCCTTGCGCTTTTTCGGTTAAACACCTGACTGATAAAACAAAATCCAGAAATTTTTACTCCGGCCCAGCAATCGGGTTCGTTTTTTTCGAAATGTCGCTTGCATTCGGGCCGCGGCTTCCGTAAGCTGACCATATATTAGATATTTCTAATGGACGGATCAGAAGCCTGAGTCATTCAAAAGGCACTCCGATCAAGTGATCAAAGGCTTCAATCGCAGCGTCCGACCCTTGGCACTGCCCGTTATCGGAAGAATCACAAGGGCCCATAAACTCCAACCTCAAGGATTTCAACTATGCGCAACTCCATCAAACTGCTCGCCATTGCCGCTCTCGTCGGCGCGTTCGCGATCCCGATGTCCTCCAGCGCCCAGTGGGGCGGCCCGGGCTGGGGTGGTCCTGGCTATGGTGGCCCCGGTTACGGCTACGGCGGTCCCGGCTACGGCGGTCCCGGCTATGGCCGCGGCATGGGCGACATGTTCGGCATGGGCGACATGTTCAGCGACTTCGACTTCAGTGCCCGCGGACGCGGTGCCGGCCATGGCTACGGCCGCGGTGACGGTTCCGGCTACGGCTATGGCCAGCCTTACGGCTACGGCGGTCGTCCCGGCTACGGCTACGGTGCCCCCTACGGTGCCCCTTACGGCGCCCCGATGATGCCTTACGGCCAGCCGCCGCAGGCCGCTCCTGCCGAATAAGCCAGCCTGAACACCGGCTAGCTCGGAAAGCCCGGTCCTCTGGACCGGGCTTTTTTCTGTCTCCAGGATTCACCTCCTTTTCAGCGATAGTCGATTGGCCCGGGACTCGCGAGCCTTGGCCCGAGCCTTCCTGAACATGAGTCCATCAGTTGGCCGGCATCGCCGTTCATTCCGCCCTAGTGGTCCGCGGAAAGCCGCTTATCGGCCGGCGCTGGTTCATCACCCCGCAGCCGTGTTCCGAATCCAGGCGCAATGGGATCGAATCGCTGGCTGAGGCGTCTACCAACGAATACACATCCCTCTCCAAGGACCCGATCGGAAGATGCCTTCGATACGCGTTGCTTTTTTGCGTTTCCTGCTTAACACGGTTGCGGGCATTTCCCTGGCGGCCGCCGCCACAGCGAACGCCGGGAAAGAATTGGTGCTCGTTGTGCCTGACGGTACCGACATCCCCGTCCACGTTCATGCGGCTGAGCCGGGGCCCGTGCTGCTATGGTTTCCCTCCGAGCACGGCTTGCTTCCTGGCCACCACCAACAGGCCCGCCAACTGCAGCAAATCGGGGTCGAAACGTGGTTACCCGACCCCTTTACCGGCTACTTCCTACCGACTGCCCCCAGCAGTTTCGACCGGTTTCCTTCGGAAATCGTGTCACTGATGATCCAAGAGGCATCGCACAATGGCGAACGTCCTGTGTTCGTCTTTGGCAACGACCGCGCTGTGCCTTGGCTGCTGGAGGGACTGCGTGGTTGGCAACTGACTCATCCCGGTGCCGACTATCTGGCCGGCCTGATCCTGATGAGCCCCTACCTGCACACGGGACTTCCCGAGGTTGGAGAAGCGGCTGATTTCCACCCTATTGCCCGGGCCATCAACCTGCCCATTTACCTGATTCAACCACGGCTCTCGCCGCAGTATCCGTTACTGCAGCGGGTTCATTCACTATTATCAGAGGGCGGCAGCGATGTAGCGGTACGCACGCTGCCCGATGTTCGCGATCGCTTCTTTTTTCGGCCCAACACTCTCGACGCAGAGGAAGCCCTGAAACCCCGATTCACAGGCGAAATACTTCAGGCAATGCGTCTGCTCGCGCGACTGCCAAGCGTTCGAGAGCCCGTTCGCGCAACCGATGCCGATGAGCAACTCCGCCTCGCGACACCGACGCGCCAGGATCGTCAACTGGAACCGGTATACGCGCGCCCGGCGGCCCCGCCACTGCGCCTACCCGACCTTCAGGGCGAAGTACATGACCTGAGCGACTATACGGACGAGGTCGTCCTGATCAACTTCTGGGCCAGTTGGTGCCCACCCTGCGTACACGAAATGCCCTCGATGCAGCGCCTCGAAAACCGCCTTCACGAACAGGGATTCCGCATTCTCGCTGTGAATCTCGGGGAGACGCAGGAAAAGATCCAATCCTTCGTGGAGCGCATCGGTACGGATTTCATCATCCTGATGGACCCCCGCAGCGAATCTCTCGACCACTGGCGGGCCTTGGCCTATCCCAGCAGCTACATCGTCGACCGCCGGGGACGATTGCGCTACTCGCTGTTCGGAGCCATCGAGTGGAATGAACCCGATGTGATCGCGCGGATCACCGCCCTGCTCGACGAGTAACCCAACCACTGCACCGGTCCCGAAACCGAACAACGAGCAGTGGTGGGCAGGGGCCTTCAACTGCGCTGCGCCATCGCGTACGCTCTCCACAGTACCTACCGTCCACACAGGATCTCCACCATGTCCCGAGTCCCCATGTCCGCGCTGCGCGCAGCGATCGGCCCCGGTCTGATCATGGCCGGCGCCGCTGTCGGGGTCTCGCACCTTGTGCAATCGACCCGAGCGGGGGCCGAATACGGGCTTCTTTTGCTGCCGCTGGTACTGCTCGCCTGCCTGTTCAAGTACCCATTTCTCGAGTACGGGCCACGCTACGCGGCCGCCACCGGGGAAAATCTTGTCATCGGCTATCGTCGAGTCGGTCGCTGGGCACTCGGTCTTTTCGCTGTGATCACCTTCGGGACGATGTTTGTAATTCAGGCGGTGGTCACTGTGGTCACTGCTGGTCTGGCCGGGCTCGTATTCGGACTGGATGCCTCGCCAGCAGTGATTTCGGCAGGCATACTCGCCGCGTGCATGCTGTTGCTGGTCATCGGCAATTACACCGGTCTCGATCTTGCCATGAAGATGATCATGGCCGCGCTGACGATATCCACCGTTGCCGCGGTTGCGCTGGCTCTCGGCAGCGGACCGGACTGGTCAGGCATCTCCGGGCTGGACCAGGCATCCCGGCTCTGGACAGCGGCCGGGTTCACCTTCCTGCTGGCGCTTCTGGGCTGGATGCCGATCCCCCTCGATGTGGCCGCGTGGCATTCCCTCTGGACCCAGGAAAGGGCGAGAGAGACGGGACAAGAGCCCACTGTACGTTACGCTGTCATCGACTTCCGGGTCGGTTACATCGGAGCAACGCTGCTGGCAGCCGCATTCCTGTTGCTGGGGGCACTCCTGATGCATACCAGCGGGCTGAGCTTCGCCGATTCACCGGTGGGATTCGCCGGACAACTGGTCAGCCTTTACACCGCCACCCTCGGCGCGTGGAGCGAGCCACTGATCGCGGTGGCGGCTCTGAGTGTAATGTTCAGTACCACGCTCGCGGTCACCGACGGCTACCCGCGCGTGCTTTCCGCCCTGTTTGCGGCCGCGCGGTATGGAACCGAGGATGCACGCGCGCAGCAACCGCACAATTGGCTCTCCTACGTGCTGGCTCTGACCGGCGTGATCATCGGGGCCTTGCTGATCCTGTTCCTGGCCGGAAAGCGGTTCACACAACTGATCGACTTTGCGACCACCGTATCCTTTCTCTCGGCGCCGGTACTCGCCTGGATCACTTTCCGGGTCGTCACCGACCCGCATATGCCGGAGGCCGCCCGACCGGGAACCGCTCTTCGTATCCTGTCCTGGGCCGGCATCGTCTTTCTGGCGGGCCTGTCGCTGACCTGGATGGGATGGCGCCTGTTCGGCTGAGCTTCCGGCCGGTATGGTCATGACTTGATACCGGCGCTCGCGCGTCATAGAAACCACTCATGCAGAAGCCTGTACGAACCCGGGTTTCCGCCTTGACCCGACTCGATCAGCACCACGCGACTCGCACACCAATCCAACGGCTCGAAAGATATCGAGCGAAAGCGGTTCACCGAGCGACGCAGGCTGACATGAGGCCGGAAAGGCCGGTCCGGCATCGGAATTCCACACTCCCCACAGATCGATTCCAGCGAGTTTGCCAGTTCACCAAGCCTGGCCGGCGGATCCGAAGGCCCGATCCAGGCGATCCGGGGTCTCTCGAAATACCCCAGTCTATCCAGCCGCAGCGGAATCGGCGGTCCATCCATGACGCTGACAGAAGCGATCAGGGCGGTAACCCGTTCCGATGCGACCGAACCGGGAAACGCCAGTGTAAGATGCAAATGGTCCGAAGGCACCAGGCGTCCGTCGGCAGGAATCGCTCGGGCCAACCCGGCAAGCCGTGCCCGCAAGGTATCATCTGGCCAGAGAGCAAAAAAGACGCGTTGCAGATTCCGATGATCGTCCATTTCGATGACTTTAGGCTGCCGATCATGTCGACGCAAAGCGCCGTCAAATCATGCGGCAGGCCAGGTGCCAACCGGATTCATGCCAGGTGATTGACACCCTCGGCATCCTGCT
>SLHN01000107.1 GCA_007136145.1 Thioalkalivibrio sp. | reverse complement strand
TGCGCTGGCCCGGGACGAATTCAGTCTCGTGTTCCAGCCCATTGTGAAACTCGACGACGGATCGATCGTTGGCGCCGAGGCATTGCTTCGCTGGTGCAGTCCCGAACTCGGCGTGGTCGCTCCCAGCGAGTTCATCCCGCTGTGCGAGGATCTGGGGATCATTGGCGAAATTGGCGCCTGGGTGCTTTCCCGCGCCTGTGGCGAGGCTGGTCGTTGGCGCAAAAGGATTCCTTTCCGCCTTGCGGTGAATATCTCCAGTGTCCAGTTCCGGGATCCTTACCGTTTCATCCGCTTGGTCGAAGCGGAACTGGCCAAAAGCGGGCTCCCCCCCCAGGATCTGCACCTGGAAATTACCGAAGGTATTCTGCTGGAGGATTCGGCTGCCAACTGGGCGATGTTAAAAGAGCTGGACGCAATGGGTGTGCGGTTGTCGATCGACGATTTCGGAACCGGCTATTCGTCGCTCAGCTATCTGCGACGATTTCCGTTTGACACATTGAAAATCGACAAATCCTTCGTTGGCGATCTTCCGAACGATACCGGTAGCGTGGCGCTGGCGCGCGCTATTCTTGCACTGGCTAGAGCGCTGAGAATGGATGTCGTTGCGGAGGGTATCGAAAATGCTGAACAGGCGGCATTTTTCCGGTCACAACGTTGCGATCTCGGACAGGGGTATCACTTTTACAAGCCGATGACGGCGGATGCCCTGACCGCCCTGATTGCGTCGACCCCGGAGCGAGAACCTGAAGAGCACGGATCCGCGGCATCGCTCGGTATTGGAGGATCGTCGGCTGTGGCACGTGGCGCGGACTAAGCCCCGCCGTCGTTGACGTATAAGCGTGAATGCCGCGACCCCGGTCACGCGTGCAACCTGTGGTGTATCGCGAGCGCCCATCCCGTAGGGTGCCGTGAGGCGCAGCCGAACCGCACCGACACCACACCGGCCGTGACCCCCCAGGCTTCCGGGCGTCGCGCGGTGCAATTCGCCGCGCTCATTGACACCCTACGCCTGCACCTTCCATGGTTCGGGGTGGCGGCATGGCGATGACAGTTGGTGTGAAAAACCCCCGTAGGGTGCCGTGAGGCGAAGCCGAACCGCACCGACACCATGCCGGCCCTGCCACCCAGAACTCCGGGCCTGGAGCGGCTTGGTTTGAGCCGCAGGGGATACCAGTGGGCATCCCCTGCGGAGTATCGCTTTTTCAGGCGCCCTGACTGATTCTGGTTGCCAGATCCCAGCAGGCATCAACCAGCCTGTCGACATCGCGCATGTCGTGCCAAAGGTGAGTGGAAACCCTGAGTGGGAACACATCTTCCGTTGTGGTGGGGCTTGTTCTTACCGGAGTTCGAGTGTTCCGAATGATGATGTCGTATTCGTTATTCAGGCGGGAGACAAACTCGCCCACGGCTGTCGAGTTCTTGATCAACTCGGGATCGTGGAAGAAGGGGTTGAACGAGGTCAGCGCGGATGCCAGTTCCGGGTGATCCGGCGAATAGAGCGCAGCCTCTCCCCAGCGGCTGATGATCTGGCGTTTCAGTTCATTGGCAAGGCCGAGGACATAGTCCTGGATCGTGGAACGGCCGATTTCGTCCCACATGTCGCATGCCTCTCCCAAGGCGTTGAGCATCGGAGAGTGTTTGCTCCCGCAGCTCTGGATCACGGCGGCGATATCAAAAGTGGCCACCGGACCCGTAGCCCGGTTCGTCCAGGGGACACCGCCGATCGTGGGAGAATAGCTGCTCGTGACCACCGGAAAATACGCCGGAAGGGGCAGTGGATTGTATTCGTCGCGAACCTTGTTTCGAATGATCAGGATACCCGTGGAACCTGGGCCACACTGCCACTTGTGGCCAGCGCCGGCCATGAAGTCGACCCCGAGCTGTGCATAGTCGTAAGCCATCATTCCGGGAAGGTGAGCACCGTCGCAGATCGAGATCAATCCATGCTGAATCGCCACATCGACCAAGCGGCGAATCGGTAGCATGGTACCGGTGACGAACGTTGGTGATGACCACATCATGGCACGAACGTTGAGCCCCTCGGCCTGAGCGTTTGCAATCGCCTCCTCGAAAAGGGCGACATAGTCTTCGGGTGATTGGTTGTTCCCTGTGGGTAGAAGGACGCGGCGTACCGCGATCCCGTAGCGATCAACGGCGATCTGCAGCGGTACGTTGCCGCCCGGGTGCTCATGATTGGTCGTGATCACGCAATCGCCGGGTTGCCAGGGAATGCCCAGAATCGCGTGGCACATGCCATCGGAAGTGTTGTACGACACTACCAGTTCATCCGGATCCACCCCGAAGCCGGGCGCAATTCGGGAGCGCAGACTGGCGAAGTTGCCATAACCGTTCAGCGAATCGCGGGCCTGTTCCTTGTTGGCCTTGTCGAAGAACTGCAATACCGCCCGGGGCATGGAACCCGCCGTGCCGATATTCATGAAGGTCTTCCTGGGATCCAGCACGAATGCGTTACTGGTCCGTCTCCAGAACCCGATCGAATTGGCTGCATGCAGGGTACCGGAGGCACCCCCGAACGCAGCGAGGCTCGCGCCGGCGCCTATCATCTGCATGAACCTGCGTCGTGCGTAGTCGTTTGGCAGGTCCGGTTCGTCCTGCCCGTTGCGATCCGAATGATCACCGTTGTTTTTGCGCATGTATGGTTCCTCCTTGGGTATGGGTGGGGCGGGTGTGTATCCAGCCCGGGCTCATCAGAAGCATAAGCCGGCGCGCTGGCACATCGTTGATCTTTCCTGCGTTGGCATTGTCGCGCACTCGTTCATGCGAAAGTCCCAATAAAAACGTGGGGCCGATTCCAGTGTGCGGAGACTTCGTGACAATCAGGCATGGTTGAATTTTCTCCAGATGTCACAATCGTGTCCGAGAGGAAAGTCCATCACTGGAAACGGTCGCGAAAAAATGGGTGCATGGATCGTTGGAAAAAATCTCCGAAGGGCACATTGACGCTCATCGAGCCTCTGTTTTCGCTTGTCGCGCATGTGTATGATCTTCTCGGATTGCCTATCCATGCGGGGGATAATCGCAATCTGGGGCTGTAATTGCAATGAATGCCAATGTTCGGTCGTTGCAATCAGCCGATGGCACTTTCTCATCGAACGGATGCCCATCCGGGAACCTTAGTCTTTTGGCCGAGGTCCCAGATTCGGGGTATTCTTGTTGCAAAGGATCGTCTTTGATCAGATACGACTGAACAGGTGGCTGTCATTGGTGTGCGGAATGACGGTCATCCGATTTCCCGGTACGTGTACCTTCCTGGCGTGGTTTGTGTGTCGTGGAAATCAACTCATGTGCAACCACCCACGCCCGTTTCATTGCTTGACGAACTTTCGATACAGGAGCTTGTGAGACCGATGTTTGATAAACCCCTTGCCCAGATGACCGCCGCGGAGTTGTACGAGGCTGCACGGATCAGGGAGACCGAGGAGCAACGGAAGGCGCAAGCAGGATTGCTAGAGTCCCTGCGTCGCCTTCGCGAGCAACGTAAGGTGCTGCGCGCGGAGCATCGCGGGCAGCTTGCGGCGCTGCGGAAGAGACACCGAAAGGAGTCACGTGACCTCGAGAAGGCGCAACAGGAAGATTACGCGGATATCGATAAACGAATCGGTGATCTGGAAACTGTGCTGCAGATTCGAAGCCAACAGACTGTGAGTCGTGGTCCCGATGAGCAGGGCGATGCCACTCCGATGCGGCCCAAGGAAATCCTCCACCTGATGGCCCCGGGCTTTCCATACGGAATGTCGGATCTGCGTGATCTGGCTATTGCGGCAAATGCGCTGCCACCGCGTAATCTTTCACAGAGCCTCGCCTATTTTCGGCGGCAGGGATATATCGACTCTCCACGCAGAGGAGTCTATGTGCGTATTGATGCGGAGATGACACGAGCCGCCTGAGTGCGCGTTGCCGCGATCCCATCGGCGCAATAGCAGCCTAAGTCCGACACGCTCCTGGCGGCTTTGGGCGTGAAGGCCTTTTCCGCCCTGTAGGGTGCCGTGAGGCAAAGCCGAACCGCACCAGAACCACGCAGGCTCTGACCCCCAGGCCTCGAACGGTGCAATTCGCTGCGCTCATTGGCACCCTACGCTTACACTTTTCATGGTTCGGGGTGGCAGCCGCCAGGCGATGACTGTCAGTAGATCAACGAGCGCCGGCTGATCTCCTCCTTTCGACGCTCGTATTCCGCCCTTGAGATTTCGCGTTTGCTGTATTGACGCTCGAGTTCGTCCATCGCACGCTTGTTCTGGTACTCGTAGATGCCTCCCGCAGCGGCCGCGCCGGCTGCGGCACCGCCAACGGCACTTCGTGTTGAGCAGCCCTGAGTTGTCAGGGAGGTTCCGGTTACCAGAGCGACCACCAGTCCTGTCAGGATCAATCGATTCATAGAGTTCTCTCCAAGTCTTGGATTTGGCCTTGAACATGGATCTTTCAGCCTGCTTTTCGGGTCGACTGCGCAAGCGCGCAACGCCAACAGGCATCACAGCGGTCCGATCGGAATTGTCGGTCGGATAGGCACCGCTTGCGATCCTGTCTCAAGCATGAACCTGACATCGTGAATACGGGATGAACACGGATATCCCGGAATCCGTGTCGCACCGAATGCCTCGTCGGCTCATTCCTCATCGCATGGAAAGACATTCCAGTCCATCCCCGATCTTGGATTGGTTGGACGAATGTTCCCGCGATCAGGAACACGCCTGACGATCGAATTCCGGGTGGAGGCCTTGAAATTTCCCGGAGTGGGTACCAGATTGAATATAGGTTTCAACGCCTGGGAGGGATTGGTCATGGATCTGCAGAAGCTCAAGCCCTGGAACTGGTTCAAGCGCGAAGAGGCGGCGAAGCCCGAGGTGTTGCCCGCACGGCGTGAAGCAGGCGTCACACTGGACCCGATCGCACGCGCGCACCAGGAGATGGACCGGCTGTTTGAGACATTCCTTGGTCCGAACTCGCAGTTGAGAGGCGGAATTGCCGCGGATGTATGGCTCAAACCCAGTGTCGATATCGCGGAGACGCGGAACGGTTACCGTGTTTCGGTGGAAGTGCCAGGGATCACGGAAGACGAGATCGATCTGGCAATCGACGGTGATGAGCTGGTGATCTCGGGCGAAAAGCGCCAGCAATCGGAGGATGACGACAAAGGCTATCATCGCGTGGAGTGCGCATACGGCCAGTTTCGTCGGATTCTCTCCTTGCCCGATGATGCCGACGCCGACAACATCTCGGCCAAGTTCCGTAATGGAGTCCTGAAGGTCGAGATTCCGAGGCGCGGAGATCTCGAACGGTCACCGGTCCGGCGGATCCAGATCAACCGCTGAAGCGCTGGCTGTGGCTTATCGAGCGTGGGTGCTGTCGGGTAAGGCGATTGCCGGAAAAAAAGACCAGCAAGACGGTATCTTTTTTGACAGAAATCGCCTAAACCCTGCTGGCGGGATGACCGTGCCAGAGGTCGTCAGGTCGCTGAGTCCTCGTGATGGGGCGCCGGCAAGTCGCCAATATGGGAGTAGAGGTGACGGATCTCACCGTCGGTCCAACCCCGGGGGTTGCTGACCTCGCGCCAGGCATTGATGTAATGCTCGGTCGCGTACCGATGACCATAACCGATGGGAGCCCTGTCAGCCGTGGCGATGTCGACTCCCAGTTGCAGCGCCGTTACCACGGGAAACCATCGCAGGGCAGGAGATACGTCCGGGCCGCGCGGCTCGGACATCCAGCCCGGCGCTCGGTACAACGCCTCGGGCTCGAAGAAGGTGATCGGATCACTTGCGTACTGCAAGTAGACGATGCGCAGTGGTCCCCAGTCCGCGGCAAAGCGGTACGGCGCCTTGTACTGGTTGCTGAATCGGACGACGGATCCGTCGCGAAATCGCGGCAGCCATGCCGGCGAGCCCGGATTGCGGTGGTTGGTCACCCATCTCCATGTCGTGCTGCGAAACGGTGGACCAGACCAGAGCGCGCCATGTATCGGATCCCCCACGATGTCCCAGATGTCGACCGAACGCTGCGAATTCAAGGCGCCGAGGCTGAGACCATGAAGATAGAGCCGCGGCCGTTCGTCGTGAGGCAGTGTGGTCCAGTATTGGTAAATGGTCTGGAACAGCTCGCGTGCCGTGTCGGCACCATACCCCGGCTGTGCGAGAAGAGAGAGCCAGCTCGGGAGGTAGGAGTATTGAACGGCTACGCTGGCCACGTCCCCTCGATGCAGGTATTCGATACTGTTGATCGCCCCCGGGTCGACCCAGCCGGTACCGGTCGGCGTGAGGATGACCAGCACCGAGCGGTCGAACGCGCCGCTACGTTTCATTTCCTCGAGCGCCAGTTGGGTCCGTTCCTCAATGCTCTCGGCGGAATTGAGGCCGACATAGATGCGAACCGGCTGCTCAACGTCATGCTGAAAAAACGACTCGAGATCGCTGCGCGATGGGCCGAGAGCGATATACCGACGTCCCTGGCGACCGATACCATCCCATGCCACCAGCGAGGCCCCGCTGCCCGTGGCCCCAGCGTGTGGCGGCGGCTCCATCTCCGGATCGATCAGGGCATCAAGTTGCTGAAAGGAGGCCTCGAAGGTCTGCAGGACCAAGCGGGTCGCGACCCCTTCGATCAGAGCCCAGAACAGAATGATCGCTCCCAGTAAGCCGATCACGTTGGCGATGCGCCGTGGAGCGACGCGATGGACCTTGCGTGCGAGTAACCGCCAGATGTATTGAAACAGGCGGGCCAGACCGAGCAGGGCAACGAACACGGCTGCCGCCGCGAGGCCCAGCCAGAACAGGCGGATGCCCTCGATCGGCTCCATGTTCATCAACAGGCGAACCGAATTTTGCCACTCCGCCGCTTGCAGCAGAAATCCGAGGGCAACGCCCAGGCACAAAAGCAGGAGAAACCCTTTCAGGATCTGGCGAACCCGCAAGCGAGGGACAGGGAGCTCCATGTAGCTCCACAGTCCGCGGGCGGCAACTCCGAACCCATAGCCGGCCGCGAGCGCCAGACCTGAGAGCAGTGCCTGGAACAGAAGTGGTCGAGGGATCAGGCTCGGAGTGAGTGACACCGCGAAAAACACGGCGCTGAACATCAAGCCGGTGGTCGACAACGAACGTGGCAGACGCTTCAGTAGCTGGAGGATCCGCATGGCGAAGATTGTCCCCGCCTGACCGCGGGTGTCAACGGGTTGTTCACGAGGAGCGGTCAAGAGGCACGCTTTTGTTCTTGGGAATTTGCGGTGGCTTCTTCTCGGTCATGGATGCCCCTCCCTCATCGTTATAGAGCTCACGCCAATCCGAAATACCGCTCAAAGAAGGCGGCCAGCTTGTCCAGCACGGTCTGCTTCTTGCGTCCGTGGCCGTTGTCCTTCGAGAAGCGTGAAACCGGTGGCAGTATCTTCGTGATGGCGGTGCCGGCGGTCGGGATGGCGCCGTCGCGGAAGGCGTGCTCGATGAAGGCCCGGGTTTCGGCAGCATTCAGATGCTCATCCTGAAGGATGCGTTCCAGTTCCTCGGCCTTCTTGGCCACCACAAAGGCCTGCCACTGGGCGTCCACCTTGCTCCTGGTGGAGACGGTGTCCACGAACTGCTCGATGAGGTCCTTCTTGTTGCGCAAGCTTGGGCTGGCGTTTATGGCCCGTTCGATGTTGGCGCGGATTTCCTTGTCCTCGCCTGTGCCTTTCTTTCTCAGGTAATGCTCCACCAGCACCAGAATGTAATCGACGTTGATCTCGACCTGCTTGATCAGCTCGATCTCGAACACTACATCGTCGTTGATCGATTCCTTGTCGGCATCCGAAGCGCTGCGGAACTCGGCGTAGAGGTTCAGGTACAGACTCTGGTAATCCTGAAAGTCGCGTTGGCTGAGAATTTCATTGCCGGCGAAATCGTCGAATGCAGTGAGGATGTTCTTCAGCCGCAGAATGGCGCCGAACAGCTTGATGGTAGTCCAGATCCTTGCGGTCCACCACGAACAGCACCTTGTCGATGTCCGGCAGGCCGCGCTTGCTGCGCTGCTCGGCCAGGTGACCATCGCGCACCGTGTTGCTGTAATACTTGGTCATGGTGCCGTTGCTGATCACGAACAACTGCACATACTCGAACAGGCCACTGCCGGCCCAGAAACTGTCGCGCTGATAGCGGTTGATCTGGTTGAAGGCCTCGCGGATGTCCACGCCCCGGCGTTTGAGTTCCACATGCACCATGGGCAGACCGTTGACCAGAATGGTCACATCGAAACGGGTGGCGCGTGCCCCTTCGGCCTCGTACTGGTTGATCACCTGCAAGCGGTTGTTGTGGATGTTCCGCTTGTCGATCAGGTAGATGTTCTTGGTGCTGCCGTCGTCGCGCTTGAGCAACTGCACATGGTCTTCCTGGATGCGCGCGGTCTTTTCCACGATGCCGCCGTTGGCACCGGCAATGCAGCTGCTGAAAAACCGCTGCCACTCGGCATCGGAAAAGCGGATCTTGTTCAACGCCTCCAGTTGCGCGCGCAAGTTGGCCAGCAGCTCCGCTTCGGAGGTGAGGGGCAGATACTCATAGGCCTGCTTCTGCAACTGGGCGATGAAGTCGCGCTCCAGCGCCGCCTCGCTCTGGTAGCTTTGCTCGCGCACCCGCGGCTCGGGGACGAATTCGGCCACCACGGTGCTCTCGCTGGAGAGCGCGATGGGTTCATAGCGGTGGAGTGGCGGCTCTTCGCTCATGCGCTTTCCTTCACGGGGCCACAGCGTTGTCAGGTGCAGCTTCCCCGATCCGCGTCGGCTTGCCGTCCTGCCAGACCACGGCGTACTGCCCCAAGCGCCGTTTCTTCTCCAGCGCCTTGTTGACCGCCCGGCGCAGCGATTCCAGTTGTCGTTGCCCCTCGGGCGAAGGAACGGATTTCCTGGTGGTGTTCATTTTTCGGTCTCCTGGAGCAGAAGCTGGTAGTCATCATCATGGACGACATCGCGGTCATTGCCGTGCTGTTCGAAAACGAGAACCGGGGTTTCCCCGTCATTCATGAAACAGACGCAGCGGTCCACCCGATGGCTGAAATCATCAAACAGAGGGCGAAGACTGCGTGGGAAGCGCCGCTCGATAGCCTCTGTCGGAATATCGCGCCCGCCATGGGCAACCCGTTCGGCAACCCGCAACCTCGACATTTCGACACTGGGCAGCGCCAGATAGATCAGCTCCATCCGCCAGCCAGCGGCGCACAGACGCTCGACCAGCCGCAGATAACCGCGCCCGGCCAGTGTTGTCTCAAAGGCGAAGTCCTCGCGGGCGGAAACGCGCTCCTCAATTTCGCGAAGAAAGATGCGGCTCCGACCATTTGATATTGGTCGTGCGGCGCGTGACTTTCTTGAGTTCGAGGAACTCCACCCCCTCCGGGCACAACTCCGCAATCAGCTGATCAATCTGACTCATCAGAACTCTCCCATTTTTTGTTCGAGCCTGGTCGCTTCGTCCTGCTGTTCAAGCCAGAGGTCATAGTCCGACGGTTGTGTTGGCTCCCTTTCTCCTTCATAGGGATATCCAATGCCGGCCTTCCGGTGGCTGTATCCATAAAACGGATGCTGTGCGCATCCTCGAAGTAACGCAGGAAATCTTCAGGACGGATGGCGCTCATGGCTTCTTCTTCCCCTCCAGTCGTTGCACGCCCGTATCCGCCAGCAGCAGCTCCATTTGCCCAATGGCGATCTGGTTAAGCGCCTTCAGCCGCACGGCCTGCACCAGCCTCTGTTGGATGAAATGCGCGTTCAGCGTTTCCAGATTCGCCAGGCAGACCAATTGCGCGGCGTTGGCGTCGTCGCGGATGTTGCCCTTGTGGCCCGGGTTGTCGTCGCGCCATTGCTTCGCGGTCTTGCCGAACAGGGCCATGTTGAGCAAGTCCGCCTCGCTGGCGTAGATGAGGTGGATCTGTTGTGGCGTCAGTTGTGGCGGCACCAGATTGGCCTTGATGGCATCGGTGTGGATGCGGTAGTTGATCTTGGTGAGATTGCGGCGGATGTCCCAGCCCAGTTGCGTGGCCTCGGCTTCCTTGAGCCGTTGAAACTCCTTGATGAGATAGAGCTTGAACTCGACCGACACCCAGGATGCAAATTCGAAGGCAACGTCCTTGTGGGCGTATGTGCCGCCGTAGCGGCCAGACTTGGAGATGATTCCGATAGCAGCAGTCAGGGTCGCCCACTTCGTTGGTGTCATGACAAAGGCGTTACTGCCGGCTTCATTTTTAACCGCCTCGAATTCGACACGGTTAAAATCCGGGTTGTTCAATTGCTCCCATATTCCCAGAAATTCCACCGTGAAGCGGGTACGCATCCAGTTCTGGATGACAAACCGGGGGTCATCGGGATTTTTGTATTTGGCAATATCCGTCAGTGAGATGAAATCATCCTTCCGGACCTGCTGAACGCGAACGGTCTCTGTGAGAACAATAATTTCCTTGTTGGCTGTCATGATGCGCTCGTCCATGTTGTTGCGGCATTTTCACCATAATCAAACGGTTGTGTTCCCTCTCATGTCTGCCCCCCCTTCCAGATCGGCCACGATGGCATCAATCGCGGTGCGCAGTTCCGCCTGCCGTGCCACGATGCGGGCAATCTCGGCATTGAGTTGCTTGACGTCCACCGCTTCGCGGGTGTCCTCCTGCTCGACATAGCTGGAGACGGCGATGTTGTAGCCGTTCTCGGCAATGGCGCTGTTCTCCACCAGCCGTGCGAAGTGGTCGATCTTCTCGCGCGCGGTGAAGACATCGAGAATCTTTTGCTGGTGCACCTCGGTGAGTTTGTTCTTGTTGCCGACGCGGGTGAATTCCTTCGAGCCGTCGATAAAGAGGGTGGCGTTGTCGTGCTTGGATTTCTTCAGCACGATGATGCAGGTGGCGATGGTGGTGCCGAAGAACAGATCCGGCGGCAACTGGATCACCGCGTCCACGTGGTTGTTGTCGATCAGGTATTTACGGATTTTTGCTCCCGCGCCCCCGCGATAGAGCACGCCGGGGAATTCAACGATGGCCGCGGTGCCGTTGACCGCCAGCCAGCTGAGGATATGCAGTGTAAAGGCCAGATCGGCCTTGCTCTTGGGCGCCAGCACGCCCGCCGGGGCAAAGCGAGGGTCGTTGATCAACAGAACCCCTTTTCCATCACCGTCTCGGTACGGCCATATTCAGCGTCATGGTCGCTAAGCCTGGCGTAGTCGAAATCCGCATCGCCGGCGCGGCGCTCCTGTGCATTGAGGTAGCCGGTGAGGTTTTCCGATATGAAGCGGTAGAACAGCATGCCGAGCACGTAGGTCTTGAAGTCCCAGCCGTCCACGCTGCCGCGCAGGTCGTTGGCGATGCGCCAGATGGTCTTGTGCAGGTCGGCACGTTCGGTTTCCTTGTTGTTGTTTGTCATGCGGGCCTTCTGTCAGTCGACTATGTGCTGTGGTTGGCCATGGTTATGGGTGGCGGGCATGGCCGTGACAGTTATCGTGAAAGAACCCACGTAGGGTGCCGTGAGGCGAAGCCGAACCGCACCGAAACCGCGCCGGCCGGCCTCCGGGCCTCGAGCGGTGCAATTCGCTGCGCTCATTGACACCCTACGTCCGCACCTTTCATGTTTTGGGGTGGCGGGCATGGCTGTTAGAACTGTACTTACCCGCGTGCCAAACGGATGAAAGCGACGGTTCCGGCTGGAAAGTAGCCGATTTCGGGAGGTTTGGCAGGTTGCCACAGGCAGTACAGGCGCCCGGACACCGCGGCACGCGGGGGTGCGCGTAAAGCAAAAGGGCCTGGAGATTATCCAAGCCCTTGGTGTTGGTGGAGCGGAGGAGGATCGAACTCCCGACCTTCGCATTGCGAACGCGACGCTCTCCCAGCTGAGCTACCGCCCCTTATCGCGCCATCATAACAGTGCGCGCTGGTTATGGGAAAGGGTTTGTTGGTTGTTTGCGGCGATGGATAGGGTCGAATCTCATTCTGGACGGAGGATCAGAACCGCGAGCGGGGGCAGGTCGAGACGCAGTGTCGCGGGGAATCCCCGATGGGGTCGGGGCTCGGCGACAGCGCCACTGGAGCCGCGCGAAGCGCCACCGTAGAACTCGGAGTCGGTATTCAGGCAAACGCGCCACGCGCCGGCGTGGGGGGCGGGAATCGCGTAGTCGAGGCGTTCCACCGGCGTGAAGTTCAGTACCACGATCAACTGGGATCCTGGGCCTTGGCGCAGGTAGCTGAGCACCGATCGGCTGGCATCGTCGCAGTCGAGCCAGGAAAAGCCTTCAGGCTCGAATTCCCGGGCATGGAGTGCAGGGTCATCCTGGTAAAGATGATTCAGGTCCCGCACGAGGCTCTGCACGCCCTTGTGCAGGGGATAGTCCAGCACGTACCAGTCGAGCTGGCCTGCCTCGCCCCACTCGGTTCCCTGCCCGAATTCCTGGCCCATGAACAGCAGTTTCTTGCCGGGATAGGTCCACTGATAGGCATACAGCATCCGCAACTGCGCGTGCTGCTGCCATTCGCTGCCCGGCATGCGGTTGCGCAGACTGCCCTTGCCGTGAACGACTTCATCATGGGAGAACGGCAGCACGAAGTTCTCGCTGTACGCGTAGAGCATGCCGAAGGTGAGTTGGTTGTGGCTGTGAGCGCGGTAGATGGGATCCTGCTTGAAGTACGCCAGGGTGTCGTGCATCCAGCCCATGTTCCACTTCATCGTGAATCCCAGGCCACCGGTCTCCGGGGGGCGGCTGACACCGGGCCAGGCGGTGGACTCCTCGGCGATCATCAGGACACCCGGATGATTCGTCTGTATCGTTCGGTTGAGTTCGCGCAGGAAGGCAATGGCTTCGAGGTTTTCGTTGCCACCGTATTCGTTCGGGATCCAGTCGTTGGGTTCGCGCGAGTAATCAAGGTAAAGCATCGAGGCGACGGCATCGACCCGCAAGCCATCGATGTGGAAGTCCTCGATCCAGCACAGGGCGCTGGAAAGCAGGAAGTTGCGGACCTCGGAGCGCCCGTAATTGAAGATCAGGGTGCCCCAGTCGCGGTGCTCGCCCTTGCGCGGATCCTCGTGTTCATACAGTGCCGTACCATCGAATCGCGCCAGCGCGAAGCTGTCCTTGGGAAAGTGCCCGGGAACCCAGTCCAGCAGCACGCCGATGTTCGCCTGGTGAGCCTGGTCGACCAGAAAGCGAAAATCATCCGGTGTTCCGAAACGCGAGGTCGGTGCGAAGAAGCCGGTACTCTGGTAGCCCCAGGATCCGTCGAACGGGTGCTCGGTGATCGGAAGCAGTTCCATGTGAGTGAAGCCATGATCACGCACGTAGGGGATCAGCCGGGCGGCCAGTTCCCGGTAGTTGAGAAAGCGGCCATCTTCGCCCCGTTGCCAGGAGCCGAGGTGGACTTCGTAGATGCTCAAGGGCCGTTGCTTCCAGGCCTGTGGATCGCGTCTGTGCAGCCAGGCCGCGTCGTTCCACGAGTATCCCGAGCCGCCGAAGACCCGGGTTGCCGTGTTGGGTCGTTGCTCGAAATAGGCGCCGTAAGGGTCGCTTTTCAGGAAGATATGACCGGTATCCCGGTTGCGGATCTCATATTTGTACAGGGTGCCGTCGGGTAGGCCAGGGATGAACAGCTCCCACACCCCACTGCTGCCGTGTACCGTCATGGGATGGATGCGCCCATCCCAGTGATTGAAATCCCCGACCACGCTGACCCGTTCGGCCGCGGGTGCCCAGACAGCAAATCGGACTCCGGTGATGCCGTCCCGAATCTCGATATGCGCACCGAGCATTCGGTGGGCGTGCCAGTGGCGCCCTTCACCGAACAGGTGCCGATCGAAATCGGAGATGTTCAGGGAAAAGCTGTAGGGGTCGATGAACTGTAACGTGCGACCGTTAACCTCGGACCAGAGGACTGTCGGGTGCAATGGGCAGGCTCTAAGCGCACCGTTCCAAGTGAACAGGCCCGGCAGATCGGGGTGGTCGGTCATCGGCTCGCGACGCAACGTCGCGGACTCCCCGTCACTGACCATGAGCCAAGCCTCGGCGGCATGCGGGAGGAAGGTCCGGAAGCAACAGGTCTCATGATCCAGGGCATGGCGCCCCAGCAGCCGGTGGGGATCGTGCCAGCGGGCATTGCGCAGCCGAGTCAGTTCCTCTTCCTGGCTGCGGATGCATTTGTTCAACGCTGTTGTCATACTCGCATCTTCTCGGCTGGATGTTTGCACTGACGATACCGGCAGACCGAAGGCCCGGTCCAATTCGTGCGGACCAGTGATTACCTTAAGGCGCAAGGATTATTGCATGAATCCCCAACCACAACGTTTCGTCAGCCGGCTGACCCGGGAAACGCTCGCGCTCATCCTTGCGGGTGGCCGGGGCTCGCGGCTCAAGCATTTGACCCTCTGGCGGGCCAAGCCCGCGGTTCCTTTCGGTGGCAAGTTCCGGATCATCGATTTCCCTCTGTCGAACTGTATCAATTCTGGGATCCGTCGTATCGGAGTATTGACCCAATACAAGGCGCACTCGCTGATTCAGCACGTGCAGCGCGGCTGGAGCTTCCTTCGGGGTGAGTTCGGGGAGTTCATCGAGTTGCTGCCCGCGCAGCAGCGGATCGAGACCTCCTGGTATGCGGGAACCGCGGACGCCGTGTACCAGAACATCGATATCATTCGGCAGCACGCCCCGGAGTACGTGCTGATTCTGGCCGGCGACCACATCTACAAGATGGACTATGGCCAGATGATCGCCTACCACGTCGAGAGCGGGGCCGACATGACCGTCGGGTGTCTCGAGGTGAATCCCGAGGAGGCGCGTGCCTTCGGAGTCATGGCGGTCAACGACACCGGGCGGGTGACCGAGTTTTTGGAGAAGCCGGACGAACCACCCTCGATGCCCGGCAAGCCGGGAGTGGTATTGGCGTCGATGGGCATTTACGTCTTCAATACCGCTTTTCTGTTCGAACGTCTGATCCGCGACGCCGACGACAGCCGCTCCAGCCATGATTTCGGCAAGGACATCATTCCCGGGATCATCGATCGCTACAAGGTGATGGCCTATCCCTTCCGCGACGAGAAACATGACGTGCAGGCGTACTGGCGCGACGTGGGTACCGTCGACTCCTACTGGGAGGCAAATCTGGAGTTGATTGGCGTGACCCCGGAGCTGAACCTTTACGACAGCGAATGGCCGATCTGGACCTACCAGGAACAATGGCCTCCGGCGAAATTCGTGTTCGACGACGATGACCGGCGGGGCATGGCGATTGACTCGATGGTCTCTGGTGGTTGCATCATTTCCGGCAGCACCGTGCGCCATTCGCTACTGTTCTCGGACGTGCAGGTGGACGCGGGTTCCATCGTCCAGGATTCGGTGATCCTTCCGAGCGTGCATATTGGCCAGAACTGCGAGGTGCGGCGCTGCGTGATCGACAAGGGCTGCCAGATTCCCGACGGGATGAAGATCGGCGTCGATGAGAAGGAGGATGCCCGGCACTTCTTCATCTCGCCGAAGGGTGTCCGCGTGGTGACCCCCGAGATGCTGGGACAGCTCTCGCGCTATGTCCGCTGAGCGCAAGACCGGGGCCGTGGTTGACACCGGTGAGGCTCGACCGCCCCTGGATGTGGTGCTGTGCTGGCATATGCACCAGCCGCAGTACTTCGAGCAGGGTAGTGCGTCGTATGCGTTGCCGTGGACGTATCTGCACGCGCTGAAAGACTACTCCGATATGGCCGCGCACCTCGAAGCGGTGCCCGAGGCACGCGCCGTGGTCAACTTCGCGCCAATCCTGCTCGAGCAGATTGCCGATTACGCCGAGCGCGTCGAGGCCTACCTGAACCGGGATGAGCCTATTCCGGATCCGGTGCTGGCGCTGCTGACGTCGGAATCGGTGCCGGAGGATCCCGCGGCTCGGGCGGAGATTATTCGTGTCTGCCTGCGCGCCCACGCACCGCGAATGATTGAACCCAATCCATTGTTTCGCAGCCTGGCGGAGCTGGGAACCGCCGCGCGGGACAATCCGAAGTTGCTGCGGCATCTCGATTCGGCATTCTTTCTGGATCTGGCCACCTGCTATCACTTGGCCTGGCTCGGTGCCACCGTGCGCCAGGATTATCCCGAGGTGGCAGCGTGGCTGGCCGAGGAGCAGGGATACGATGCTCGGACACGCCGCCAGTTGCTGGAATTGATTGGGAAGGTTCTTGCGGACATCATTCCCCGTTATCGCGCGTTGGCGCAATCGGGGCGGGTCGAAATCTCGTTCACTCCCTATGCCCACCCGATCATGCCGCTTCTGCTGGACATCGAGTCGGCGGAGGAGGCGATGCCCGATGTGACTCTGCCCCAACATCGCAGTTATCCGGACGGCGAAGGGCGGGTGCGTTGGCATATCGAGCGGGGCCTTGCGACATTCGAGAAGCATTTCGGATTCCCCCCAATGGGCTGCTGGCCTTCGGAGGGCGGCGTCAGTACCTCCACGCTGAAACTGCTTGACGAATACGGACTGCAATGGGCGGCCAGCGGACAGACCGTGCTCGCCAATAGTCTCGCGGACCTGCCGGATGCCGAGACGGGGCCGCGCGATGGCTGGCTGCACCAGCCCTATGGTATCGAGGGCACGCGCATGCTCACCTTTTTCCGTGACGATGGCCTCTCGGATGCGATTGGCTTTCGTTATGCCGACTGGCACGCTCGTGACGCTGTGGGCGACTTCATCCATCACCTCGAGAATATCGTCGACGCACCTCCGGCCGGGGGTGTCGTGTCGGTGATTCTGGATGGCGAGAACGCCTGGGAATACTATCGCGACAACGGATTCCACTTTCTTCGGGGCCTTTACCAACGCCTGGCGGAGCACCCGCGAATAAACCTGCGCACCTTCTCCGATGTTTGCTCCCAAGCTGCGGAAACCGCTCCCATCCTGCCAGCGGTGGTTGCGGGAAGCTGGGTGTACGGAACCTTTTCGACCTGGATCGGTGATCCCGACAAGAACACGGGTTGGGACCGCTTGATCGAGGCGAAACAGGCGGTGGACACCGCGCTCCGGCAGCATCCCGAGCTGCACACGGAAGCACTTCTGGAACAACTGGCAATCTGCGAGGGATCCGATTGGTGCTGGTGGTTCGGCGCCTACAATCCGGCAGGGTCAGTGGGCGATTTCGAGGCCTTGTACCGTCGGCACCTGGCCGCCCTGTATCAGCGTGCCGGACTTGCGGTTCCGGAGGCTCTGTCGGTCGTTCTTTCGATCGGCGGGGGCGATCCGGCCACCGGGGGAACAATGCGCCGCGGACAGGCGCACTCGTGAGCGATCGGGATCCGGTAAACCGCTTGCTGGAAAAACGCCGGTCTGGAGTGATCCTGCACCCGACATCTTTGCCTGGGCCGGGACGAGTGGGGCGAATTGGCAATGAAGCACAAACCTTCCTGAACTGGCTCGAGGAGGCGGGGTTCAGCGTTTGGCAGATCCTGCCGATCAACCCGCCGCAGGCGGATGGCTCGCCGTATGCCTGTGTGTCCGCGTTCGCGGGCGACACACGGCTGATCGATCCGGAATTGATGGCCCACGATGGCTGGCTGAGGTCATCGGGGACAAGAATACCATTGGGTCAGGCACTATCCGAGGCACGCCTGGCTCTGGAGGCAGCCGGGGGGGGCGAGTGGGCGGAGTATCTCGCGTTCTGCCGCGGGCAAGCCGACTGGCTGGAGGATTTTGCGCTGTTCTCGGTGATCAAGCGCTTGCAGGGTAATCGTCCCTGGTGGACGTGGCCGAAGCCGTTGCTGCACCGGACACCGGCACGGCTGGAACAATTGCGTGCGGAGGCCGCGGAAGCCCTCGAGGCTGTACGCTTTGCCCAGTTCGTTTTCTTCCGGCAGTGGAAAGCGCTGCGTGCCCAGGCCAATGAACGTGGCATCCTCCTGCTGGGTGATATGCCGATTTTTGTCGCCCACGACTCGGCGGATGTGTGGGCCAATCCCGAATATTTCGATCTGGATGACGATGGGCAGCCGATTACCGTGGCTGGCGTACCCCCGGATTATTTTTCTGAAACGGGACAACGGTGGGGCAACCCGCATTACCGCTGGGACCGAATGGCCGCACAGGGCTACGACTGGTGGCTGCGGCGCATCGAATGGGCGCTGGAGGGTGTGGATGCGTTGCGCATCGATCACTTCCGGGGCTTCGAGGCCTTCTGGTCGATCCCGTCGAGTGAGCCGACCGCGATCGCGGGCGAGTGGAAGCCGGGCCCTGGCGCAGAGTTTTTCGAGGCTTTGCTGCGCCGCTTCGGTGAACTGCCGTTGCTGGCGGAGGACCTTGGCGTGATCACCGACGAAGTGAACGAACTGCGCGAGCGTTTCGGGTTGCCCGGAATGAAGATCCTGCAGTTTGCGTTCGATGGGGGTGATTCCAACCCGTACCTGCCCGAGCATCATGTGGAACGAGGCGTGGTCTACACCGGCACCCATGATAACGACACCACTCTGGGTTGGTTCGACGCCTTGCCGCGGCAGGCGCAGCGCATGGTGCTCGAAAAGCTGGGTGAGCCGGAAGGCTCGATGCCTTGGGTATTGATTCGTGCGGCACTGGCATCACCGGCGCGGCTTGCGATGATTCCGATGCAGGATGCGCTGGCGTTGGGCAACGAGGCACGACTGAACACGCCGGGTACTACCCAGGGCAACTGGCGGTGGCGCTTCTATTGGTCCGAGGTTCCTCCGGAGCGCGCCAGGGAACTCCGGGCGTTGAATGAGGAAACGGGTCGTGTGTTGAGTGATTCAGCGACCAAGACCGTTTCGTAACGGTCCCCACACGGCTTTCATCTGGCTGCTCACCGCCCAGCCCGGGGTCCGAGCAGCAACCAGAGGATGAAGCCCAGCAATGGCAGCAGCACGAGAACGACGATCCAAATGACCTTCGCGCCAGTCGACGCGTGACTCTGGACCGTGCTGACGATGGCCCAGATAACGAGGATGAGTAACACCAGGCCGAGCAGGCCCGACACTTCAATCATTTATTATCCTTTTTACTCAAGATATTGAAAAAATAGATATTGTTCATTGTTGCTCCAGCCACTGCATCGCGCGTCGCCGCGACTCGAGCAGTTCGGCCTGTTCCATTCGCGAGGCCAGGTCCTGACGCAGCCGTTCGCCGGTGGGATCGCCCCCGGATGCCGCGAGGCTGGCCCATTTATGGGCCTCGACGATGTCCAGCGGAACCGTATCACCCCGGGCATGAAGAAATGCCATCCAGCCCTGCATTTCCGGAATCCCGGCTTCGGCTCCAATCCGTACATAATGGGCGGCGCGACCGGGGCTGGTCGGCAAGTTACCAAGCCCGTCGCTATGGATGCGGGCCAGGTAATACGCCGCTTCGATGATGCCATCCTGCAAGGCACGGTCGAGCAGATCGCTTGCCTCGCTTGCTCGCTCTGGCCTCAGGCTGGCCATTGCATCAGAGATCAACACCGATGCAAGCGCGAGTCGGGCACGACTGTCGTTGCGTTCCTCGATCACACGGCGAAACCATTCCTCGCCCCGCACGCGGTCCGGATCCAGACCACGCCCCTGAATATACATCCAGCCCAGGCGGATCCCGTATTCATTCTCACCGGCTTCGTAGGCCTGAGTGTAGTACGCCAGGGCGCGGCTGGCATCGGGTTCCACACCCAGACCCTGCTCGTAAAGCCAGCCTGCGGCCCCCATCGCCTCAACGGAACCGTTTTCGGCAGCGTGCTCCAGCCAGCGCCTCGCTTCGATCAGATCGGGAGGGTCTTGCGCAAGATGCTGCTCGGCCAACAGACGCTGTTCTTCGGCGCCGAGTTCCGCCGCGTGCTCCGGGCTGAACGGCTCGGGAGCGGCGACGACGGGATCGACCCATAGAAAGGCAAGAAAAAGAAAGGCTGCCGCGCGCATGAATCGGGCTCCGATACCATTGGAACCCCGCTATGCTAACGGTTACGGGCCTGGCCTGCACATAGAGTAACGATTCAGGTGGAAGAATCGTCGATGAAAATCAACGAGCGCTCCGCGTGTTGTCAACGGCGGTCCAGGGTTCGCAATGTGGCCGCCCCATAAGCCTTCATCTCTCCCGAAACGGTCACGCGCAGCGTGGAGCGACCTGCTTCGAGGGCGGGACTGGTAATCGTTTCTTCGGCTGTTCTCATGGCCAGCCCCGGCCAAGGCGGCGTGAAGCCGTCATCGTGCAGTGTGATTTGCTTGGGGAAAATGTGCGAAGCGCCAAGTGCGGCGCCCATCGTCTGGGCAGTCTGCTGCCATGTCCGGATGGCCTCGACCAACAATTCCTGTTGCCGCTTATGCCGGGTTTCCTGGCTGATCGAGAATTGTATGTTCGTGATCGCGAGGCCCAGTCCCTGTAGCTTTGCGGCCATGCTGGTGATCTGCTCGAAATTCTCGCCTTTCAGCTCGAGTCCCTGAGTGACCTGCCAGGCCACGGGGTCTGTCCTGCCACGGTCGCGATCGTAGACCGGAGAGGTCGAATAGCCAAGAGTGCGTGCGTCGATCGAGGGGGTCGCTCGGACCTGTTCGAGTGCCTCATGCATCATCCTGTTCACCTCGGATGTCGCTCGGGAAACCTCGGTGGCTCGTCGCTCCGCCTTCATGGAAACGGTCATCAGATCGTTCGCTACCTCGTGTTCGGCATGGGCTGTGATCTGCAGGACCGTCGAGCCATCATCACCCCATGCGGAGCCAGTGCTGAGAAAAAGTACCGAGAGAAGGGTCATGGCTAACGGCAATCGAAACATGGCAGACCTCGTGTGCGGACCAATGCGCGACGGTTTGGGGTGGAGTACTGCAACCAGAGCCGGGATTCACAGTCGCGGCGAATCGCTACAGTGCCAGCAGTTCCGGTGGTTCGTCCGCGGCAACCACCAGAATATGATTCTCGGGAACGCTGCGCCAGCGCTCGCGGTCGGTCAGGGGTTCGGACGCTATGACCACCGCACCCTCGGGAAAGCAATCGTCGTCACTCGTGTAGTAGAGGCTGGCGCATTGGTCATTCACGGAATAACGACTCGCGACGAGGCGCTCGCCATCGCTCAGGATCACATTGAGCAGTGCGCGCTGGCTGCCCAGCCATGACTGGATCGTGGAAAAGGACTCGATCATCGCCCCCTCCAGATTCAGATCGGCATCGTCGAGCAGGAATTGCCGCATCAGCGCGAAAAGAAACTCCGAATCGGTGGTGCCGAAGATCTCCGCCTCAACGTCGGGCTCCATGATGTTCTGAATCTGTCGCCGGATCGCGGGCCGGAAATCCTCGATGAAGCCGTTGTGGCTGAATAACAGGTCTCCGAACGCGAACGGTTGGACGTTGACCACGTCGCCACTGAATCCGGGTGTCGCGCTTCGGACAGACGCCAGCCAGAGATCGGCGTAGAGGTTGCGCGCCAGTTGCCGAAGGTTCGGGTCCTGCCATATCGGGTCGGCGCGACGGTAGACTACTGGCTGATCACCTTCGCCGTACCACCCGAAACCGAACCCATCGGCGTTCACCCGCGCGTAGATCAGTTCCTCCGGGCTGCTGGCCTGGAGCGCCAGAGCATGGGGGGCGGCGAAAAGAAGCTCGCTCAATGGCAGTTCCGGACCCATATAGGCAACGTGGCGGCACATGGCTAATCTCGGCAGGGCAAATCCCGACAGGGTTCGGCAGCGTGTCGGACAACGGTGCCGGTGACGGTGACGACTGCGGCATGGCTCGCTACCGGCACCTGAGTCCAGCAGGCTGCCAAGCATTCATGTTAGCGTTCCGGCCGGGATGTTGCACGAGTACCTGTGCCAGCCTGATCCACAGTTCTGGAAAATACTATCGCGTCGTGCCAATGATGCCAGGGGGATGTCCAATTGAAGAAAAATGGGGTTTCGAATGAACGCATTCTGGTGTTGGTACGGCATGCACAGGCTGGCGATCCGGATCGCTTCCACGACGAGACCGGGCGGCCGGATCGGGAACGCCCACTGACCCGCGAAGGGGTGCGGCGCAACCGCCTGGCGGCGGCGGGTCTCCGACGTTTGCTGCAAGGCGTGGATCACATCTGGAGTAGCCCCTACACGCGCGCTGTGCAGACCGCGGAAGGTCTTGGCGGGTGTTTCGAGCACTCGATCGAAACACCGGATGCCTTGCTCCCTCCCTGGGATCGGGCTGCCCTGGGGAGTTGGCTGGATGCCCGTTTGTCATCCGGGCAAACGGGTATCCTCGTGGGGCACGAGCCCGACCTTTCATTTCTTCTCGGAACATGGCTTTGTGGCGGCAACCGTCGTGCGCCCGTGCCGATGGAGAAGGGAGCGGCTTGCGCGCTGCGCGTTGTCGAAGGGTTCGGTCCGGGAACCATGGAAATGATCTGGAAATTGCCGCAGTATGGACTGATGGAGTTGAGCGAGGCCCGATGAAGAAACAGCAACACGACGGCTTTGATACCGTTGCGGCAGTCGATCTGGGTTCCAACAGTTTTCACATGATCGTCGCGCGTTGGCACGAGGGGGAGGTGATTACCGTTGACCGCATCAAGGAGACGGTGCGCCTGGCGAGCGGTTTGGATGGAAAGAACCGGCTGTCCGCCGAGGCTCAGGAACGGGCACTTGCGTGTCTGGGCCGCTTCGGCCAACGCCTGCACACACTTCCGCCTGGCAGCGTTCGGGCCTTGGGTACCAATACGCTGCGGAAGGCGCGCTCGGCACGCCGCTTCCTGGAACTTGCTGAAGAAGCACTGGGGCACCCGGTGGAAATCATCGGCGGGCGTGAAGAGGCCCGCCTGATCTTCCTCGGGGTTGCGCACAGTCTTGCCGACGACGGCGGTCGCAGGTTGGTGATCGACATCGGCGGTGGCAGTACGGAATTCATCATAGGCGAACGGTTCGAGCCGCAACTCGCGGAGAGCCTGCAGATGGG
>SLHN01000041.1 GCA_007136145.1 Thioalkalivibrio sp. | reverse complement strand
CGGCGACGTGGACTTCGAAGTCGCTTCGGAACGGGCTGCATGGATCACCCCGGTGCCAGGTGGCGTCGGTCCGATGACGGTGGCCATGTTACTAGATAACACCCTGAGAGCTCGCCAGTTCGGCGAGAATGAGCCACCGCGTTAACGGTCATGGCACCGACGGCCACCCCGCACCCTTAAAGGTTCAAGCGTAGGGTGCCAATGAGCGCAGCGAATTGCGCCGCTCGAGGCCCGGAGGCCGGGGGCTGAGGCCAGCGTGGTTCCGGTGCGGTTCGGCCGCGCCTCACGACACGCTACAGGGGACTTTCCCGTTAACCATTATGACCGGTGGCCACCCAGACAGATGCAACGATGACCGATGACGAACATGGACACTCACGGGAAATTGGTTGTACCCCTGGGATTTTCCGTGACTTACGTGTTCTTCCGTGGCGGTATTTTCACGCTGAATGGGTGCGGACCGACGTGATCTCGGAACGATGAACTGGTCTGACGTCCACGCAGGCGGTACCATCCGTTGCCCACGTCACATAGGGAATTCCGAATGCTTCGTTTCCTGATGCCCCTGGCGCTGTTAACCGCAACCACTTTCCCTGGAGTCCTCATGGCTGATGATCAGACCAAGGTCGCAATCGAAACCAATTACGGCCGCATCGTGCTGCAACTCGACGCCACGGCGGCGCCGCAGACTGTCGCGAATTTCCTCCGCTACGTCGACGAGGGTTTTTACGACAACACCATCTTCCATCGCGTGATTCCCGGATTCATGGTCCAGGGTGGCGGGTTCGACCCGGACATGCGTCAGAAGTCGGTGCACGCGCCGATTCAGAATGAAGCCGATAACAGCCTCAAGAACAAGACCGGCACGATCGCGATGGCGCGAACCAACGACCCGCATTCGGCAACCGCGCAGTTCTTCATCAATGTCTCGGACAACAGTTTTCTCGACCACAGCTCGAAAACGCCGCAAGGTTGGGGCTATGCGGTCTTTGGCAGCGTCGCCGAGGGCATGAGCGTGGTCAAGGAGATCGAAGGCGTGAAGACGGGGCGTGTCGGGATGCACCAGGACGTTCCGCTGCAACCAGTGGTTATGAAGAGCGTTACACGCGTCCAATAGGCTCGTTCCGGAAAATGGCACCAACCGGCCGGGTCCTGGTCGTATCCGATCTGCATCTGGACCGGGAGCCGGGGCCCACCCTAAGCCAGTTTTTCGAGTTTCTCGAGGGTCCGGCGGCAGAGGTTTCGGCGCTGCATATCCTCGGGGATCTGTTCGAATACTGGATCGGCGATGACGCGCGCTTTCCCGCTGCCGAAGCACTTGCGGCAACACTGAAGGACCTGCCGTATCCAGTGATTTTCCAGCACGGGAACCGGGATTTCCTGCTGGGCCATGAATACGCCGCGCGTGCCGGAATGGAACTCGCGCCTGAAACATTGCGGGTCGATCCCGGTACGGGGACGGCGACGCTGCTGATGCATGGCGACAGCCTGTGCACGGCGGACACCGATTATCAACAGTTCCGAACGATGGTCCGGGCTCACGCCTGGCAGCGTGAATTCCTGTCGCGACCATTACCGGAGCGGATTGCGGAGGCGGAACGGATGCGCGCGCGCAGTCGCGATGCAGGGAAGCTCAAAGCCAGCGAGATTACCGACGTTCACCCCGACGCCGTAGCCGAAATCATGCGCCGGCACAGCATTTCCCTTCTGGTACACGGCCATACGCACCGACCGGCGATCCACCATCTATCGGTCGACGGTCGACCCTGCCTACGCTGCGTATTGCCATCCTGGGACGAAATGCCGGGCTATCTTTCGCTCGACGCCCATGGACCCCGGCTGCTGACCCTGGATGGACGCGCTTACCCGGCGGGGTCCGGCCTGCCTTTCGTCTCGGCCTGAGCCTCCAGAGCCGCCATCTCGCTGCGACTGAATCCAGCCGCGAGGCGTGCATCCAGCGCAAACGGCGGGCGCACGCGCCCCGGCATATGCCGTGCCAGCAATTCCAGAAAGGTCTGCTCGGGGTCAACCCCACGCTGGCGGGCCAGATGGCGAAACCATCGTGTTCCAATCGCCACGTGGCTGACCTCCTCGCGCTGGATCACGCGCAAGACCGCCACACTCGCCGCGTCGCCCGCCGCCTCCAATCGCCGGATCATTCCGGGAGTCACGTCCAGCCCGCGCGCCTCGAGCACCCTGGGCACCAGGGCCATCCGCTCCATCGCGTCGGTATCGGTCTTGACCGCCATCTCCCAGAGTCCGTTGTGCGCGGGCAAAGCCCCATAGCTGCTTCCGGTTGCCTCGAGTCGTCGCGCCAGCATTCGGAAATGCCGTGCCTCTTCCGCCGCAACCTGTAACCAGTCGCTGATGTATTCGGGGGGTAGATCGCGAAAGCGGTAGACGGCATCGAGGGCGAGATTGATCGCGTTGAACTCGATGTGCGTAACCGCATGCAGCAGGGCCTGGCGCCCTGCCGTGGTATGCAGGCCGCGCTTGGGCAGATCCTGGGGTTGCACCAACTTCGGAGATTCGGGACGGCCCGGTATTTCGACCCGCACAGGCCCCGCATCGTCGATATCGACCCCGAGCCCGCCCCGCCACCAGGCCTCGAGCAGCCGCTCGACACATTCACACTTGCGCTCCGGATCCCGCACCCGCAGGGCCCGCAGCGCCATCGCGTGCACTCCGGCGCTACGTCGCCGAGCGGAAACCGATCGCGGCGATTGCCCCGGGGCATGAAACCCCGATGCCCGGTTGGAGCCCCTGAAAGCCAAAGCGCCGCCCTTCAGCGAAGCCGGCCTCGCGAGGCCTTCGGGCCGTGCAACACGCGAACCATCGAGTGTCGGGCCAAGCCGGACGATCAACAGGTCCATCACATTGGTGCCGGTCTCGCGGCTGGACACGCACTGTCCGAGCCGCTCCCAGAACGACGCGGTATCGGCACCTCGAATGGCCCGGCGGAGGGCAACAACCGTCCCGGAATCCTTGGCGGGATGGGCATCGCCAAACCAGGCGCCCGCGGAACCGCTGTTACCATCGACACCGTCGGTGGCTGCCGACAGGACTCCAATAGGGCGCGGCCAACCCCGTGCCGACCAGAGCAGCAGAAGCAACGCCGCCAGGTGCTGCGCCCTGCCCCCACGCCCGGGCTGCAAGGGCAAGCGAACCGGTGCCTCGCCACCCCAGACGTGCACCCCGTCCGGCGCATCGCGCAGCAGCCGCGTCAGGCGGCAGACCAGGGAAACTTCCGACGCTTCCGGGAACAAGCCATGGTCATGGACTTCCAGACCCTCGGCCCGGGCCGCCTCGACGACCGCATGCCTTGCGTCGCGGTTGCCGGCGATCAGCCGGTGTTCCGGCCTGGGAAGAGTTGCCTCACCCACGGGGGAAATCGCCGGCAACTTTTGCAGGAGTCCTGCGAGTACAGGCCAATCGAGATCCGGAGGCCTCGCAGCGACATCGGAGCCGCTGGGCGGCCAGAAGGGGCCGGAACCTACCGAGGCCGGCGCATCGCCGGGAACGTCACTGATGAAGAGAACGCGTACATCGGCCGCTGGACAGAAGGCAAGCGCGCCGCCAGCCTTCAGCCGCGAGAAGCGCGCGCGTAAAGCGTTCATGGTCCGAATATCGATTCCGGCCCCTAACAGCCGGGTATTGAGCTCCTGCAACCGGGTCAGATCCACGCCCGGTTGCGGCAGTTCCGCGAGGCTGGAGGCGCCACCGGAGAGCAGAACCAGGACGATGTCGCCCGGCGGAACCGCCCGCAAAAAGCCCGCCACCGCCTCCCCGGCCGCCAGGCTGTCCGGACCCGGCACCGGATGATTGCCGTGCTGGCGTCTGAGCGGAAACGCGGATACGCCCTTCGTGGCGGCCGACCCAACGGGCGCAACCACCAGCGCACCTGCGATGGCACTCGACCAGACCTGGCTGGCGCCTTCGAGCATGGCCTCTGCCGCCTTGCCCAGCGCCAGCACGTGCACCGAGCGTTCGGGAAATTCCACTACTGAAAGTGCCGAAGCCACCGCCTCCCGGCCATTGACCGCCGCCAGTGCGGCTCGATACCAGGCCTGCAGCCGCTCTGGGTCACTCACGGCAGATGATCCAGCCCTCGCGCCAGATCCTGCTCGATGTCGCCGACCGCCTCCAGGCCCACGGCAATGCGCACCAGCCCCTCGGTGATGCCCTGGGCTTCACGCTGCTCGGGCGCGACCCGTCCGTGCGTGGTCGTGGCCGGATGCGTGACCGTGCTCTTGGCATCGCCCAGATTCGCGGTGATCGACAGCATGCGCGTAGCGTCGATCACGGCCCAGGCAGCTTCACGACCACCCGCTACCTCGAAGCTGAGGACGCCGCCGTAGCCGCTTTGCTGAGCACCCGCAAGGGCATGCTGTGGGTGTTCCTCCAGCCCGGGGTAGTGCACGGCGGTCACCTTCGGATGCGCGCGCAACCAGCGTGCGAGGGCCAGAGCGCTGTCGCTGTGCGCGCGCATCCGCAGATGCAGCGTTTCCAGGCCTTTCAGGAATACCCAGGCATTGAATGGCGACATCGTCGGCCCGGCGCTGCGGAGGAATCCATAAACCTCCTTACCCACCCGTTCCGCATCACCGACGACAGCGCCACCGAGACAACGCCCCTGACCATCCAGAAACTTGGTTGCCGAGTGGATCACAACGTCAGCGCCCAATTCCAGCGGCCGCTGCAGCGCGGGGGTGCAGAAGCAGTTGTCGACCGCGAGCAGTACGTCGCGGGCATGCGCGATATCAGCAAGCGCCCGGATGTCCGCCAGTTCACCCAAGGGGTTTGATGGTGTCTCGCAGAAATACAGCCGGGTGCTCGGGCGCGTGGCGTCAGCCCACGCGGACAGGTCCGACAGCGGCACATAACTGACATCGACCCCGAACCGGCCCATGTAGTTGTTCAACAGCACCGTGGTGGTCCCGAAGACCGAGCGCGAGCAGACTACGTGATCGCCCTGGCGCAGAAGGCCCATCAGCGTGGCAAGAATCGCGGACATGCCCGACGCCGTGGCGACACAGGACTCCCCGCCTTCCATCGCCGCCAGCCGCCTCTCGAAGGCCCTGACAGTGGGGTTGGTGAATCGCGAATAGATGTTTCCCGGTATCTCGCCGCCAAAACGCGCCGCCGCCTCGGCAGCGCTGCCGAAGACGAAGCTCGAGGTAGGGAATATGGCCTCCGAATGCTCGTTTTCGCTCGTGCGCCGATAGCCGGCGCGGATTGCAATCGTTTCAGGGGCGTACTCGTCAGGATCGAATTCTTGCATCGGTTTTCCAGGGCTTCGCACGGAAAGCGACCGCTCGCCGTGCCGGTGAGTCGACCGCCAGATTTTTCCAGACACTATACTTGCAGATCGTCTTCCGCCCCAACGGTCACGCCATGGGTTCCAGTCTCCGGTCCGTTTACAGTCTGCTACTCGGCATGGGAATCCTGTTGATGGGATCGGGGCTCATCGGCACCCTGCTCGGGCTGCGCGCCCAGTCGGAAGGTTTTTCCGAACTCGCCATCGGCATGGTCATGTCGGCCTTTTTCATCGGCTATATCGCGGGCTCCTGGATCATTCCGGGAGTGATCGCGCGGGTCGGACATATCCGGACCTTCGCTGCACTGGCGGCCCTTTCGGCGGTGGCCGCGCTTCTACATGGGTTGTGGATCGATCCAATCGTCTGGTGGGTACTGCGTCTGATCAACGGGATCAGCCTGCTCGGGAGCTACATGGTGATCGAAAGCTGGCTGAACGAGCAGGTGGTGAAGAAACGCGGACAGGTCTTCGCGATTTACATGATGACCAGTCTGTTCGCGTTGGGTGCGGGACAGTTTCTTCTGCTCATTTATGGCCCGGAATCGATTCAGACGTTCATGCTCGTGGCCATCCTGTTCGCTTTCGGCCTGATTCCAATCGCCCTGACTCCGGTAACGCAGCCCGTACCGATCCAGACCGCGCGGCTGCCGCTGCGGGACCTTTACCAGCGCGCGCCGGTCGGGACGGTCGGTGCCGGTGTATCGGGCCTGGTGACCGGCTCGTTCTGGGGACTTGCAGCCGTTTTCGCGCGCGATGTCGGCCTCGGCGACGCCGGGGTCGCAGCGTTCCTGAGTGCCGCGATCTTCGGTGGAGCCTTGCTTCAGTATCCAATCGGCCACGCCTCGGACGGCCGAGACCGGCGCAAGGCCTTGATGGTGGTAGCCGGACTGGCGGCACTGGGTTCGGTAGGCATCTACCTGACGATCGGGATGACACCTATCCTTCTGATCGGATTGGGATTATTGTGGGGCGGCTTCGCGTTTTCGTTGTACGCTCTCAGCGTCGCTCAGACCTATGACCGACTCGACGCCTCGGAAGCGCTGGAAGCCACCAGAGGTTTGTTGCTGATGAACGGCATCGGGTCGGCGGTGGGACCGATGCTGGCGGGGCTGATTCTGTTCCTGACCAGCGCCTCCGCGCTCCCGTTGGCCTTCGCCGCCTTGCTGTTGGGCTACATCCTTTACGTGGCGCGGCAATTGCGTCGGGAAGCGCCGGTGCCTCCTCCGGAAATGGCGGATTTCGTGCCGGTCATGCGTACCAGCCCCGTCGCCGCGGACATCGACCCGCGCACCGAGTCCGACCCCCACGAAACCGTCACGCTGCATCCGGGTGGGGAAAAGAATCCAGATGGTGACCCCAGCACTCCCGAAGCGGGTATGGTAAATGCGCGCACCCCGTAGGGTGCTATGAGGCACAGCCGAACCGCACGGCACCACACGGATCACAGATCCCAACACTCGGGGGCTTCGAACGGCGCGATTCGCTGCGCTCATTGGCACCCTACGCCTGCACCTTGCGTGTTCCGTGGTGGCGCGCACCGCCGTCAGAGCCTGGCAACGACGGTTACTGTTCAGAGCCTAGCTCGCACCAACTCGGCCACTTCGCCATCGGTGAGCACGAGGGGGTTGGTCTGCATGCTGCCGCCCCTGCAGTTGGCGACGATGCGCCCTATATCGTTCTCCTCGACGCCATAGGTGGACAAGCGCTGCAGACCCAGCCGTCCGGTCCATTTCCGTAGCAGGGACACCAGGGCGTCGGCCGCTGCATCGGGGGCATCGTGGCGGACACCCGTGAGCAAATTTCCGACCCGGGCGTATTTCTCCAGCGCCGGCGAGTCGGGCGCCCGCTCCCGGAGCGCGCGGAT
>SLHN01000310.1 GCA_007136145.1 Thioalkalivibrio sp. | reverse complement strand
GAGTTGCTGGACAATGGACGGCAGCGGCACGCCGCTCCGAGTGCGGCCGGCAGGTGGCGGCGGATACAGGATAGCCGAAGGCAATGGCCTCTGGCACCCCGCAATCTCGTTGGCGGCACCAGGCTTTCGGAGGCTCCATTCCGCAGGCTGCTGGTGACCTGCATGGAGGGACCCTTGATTCCACGCTGGTACAAACTGTCCTACCTGGTTTTCGTGGCGGGTTTGGTTCCGGCCTACACCCTGGAATACGGCCTCGTGAACTTTCTCTGGTTCTCCAACGTTGCACTGATTGGAGGCCTGCTGGCCGCATGGCTGGAAAGTCCGCGCCTTGCGAGCATGATGGCGATTTCGGTGGTATTGCTGGAGATGGTTTGGGTTTTCGACTTTTTGCTCAGCCTGGCGCTGCTTGGACCCACGCCGTTGGGGGTCGTTGACTATATGTACAACCCCGAAATCGCGCTACACGTGCGCCTGTTTTCGCTCTATCACCTACTGTTGCCCCTCGTGCTCGTATGGATGGTCTGGAGACTCGGGTACGATCCGACGGCTTGGCGTTTATGGGTGCCAACGGGCTGTGTAATCCTCCTGGTTTCGTTTCTGCTTTCCACGCCCGAGCGCAACATCAACTGGGTATGGGGTCCGGGAGGGGTACAGGAATGGACATCGCCCTACGTGTGGCTTGGGGTCACGGTCGTGGTTTGCGTCTCGGTCTGGTGGCTGACACATAGGGTTCTTCTGACGGGTCTGCGGTGGTTTGGCCGCACTGGGTGAACCACGCTTCTGCTCGCTGTCCCGGGGGTGTTTACACCAGCGTTCTGGCAGCGGTCTGTACCGGATCCCAGACTGGCGAAAAGGGTGGGGCATAGGCGAGGTCGAGATAGACCAGTTGCTCCGCCGTAAGCCTGGCGGTGATCGCGACGGCAAGGGTGTCGATCCGCTTGGCGGCACCGTTGCCTCCCACGATCTGGCCGCCAAGGAGGCGCCCTGTCCCATCCTCCACCACGAGTTTCACCCTCAGCTTCGCGGAACCCGGGAAGTAATGAGAGCGGGTCAAAGCGTCGATGGTCTTGACCCTGAATCGGATCCCAATCTCTTTTGCTTCCTTTTCGGAAAGGCCGGTCCGGGAAATCTCCAGATCGCGGAACCGGGTGATTGCGGTACCGAGTACGCCGGGAAATTCCATCGTTCCCCCGCTGATGTTGATACCAGCCACCAGTCCCTGCTTGTTGGCCACCGTCCCGAGCGCGATGAAGACCTGCTCTTCCTTCACCAGGTGAAACGATTCAGCGCAGTCGCCCGCCGCCCAGACATGGGGTACCGTGGTTTCCAACCGCTTGTTTACCTTGATCGCACCGTTGGCACCGAGTTCGATATCGGCGGCCTTCGCCAGCCTGGTATTCGGGCGTATCCCGATGCCCAGAATGACCAGCTCGGCCTCCAGTGTCTGCCGGTCCGTGACTACGGCGCTCAGTCTTCCACGCGAGTCGGTTTCGAAACGTTCGAGTTTCTCGCCAAGAAAAACGCTGACTCCAGCATCTTTCATGGCCTGGCTGATCGATCCCGCGATATCGACATCCATGCTGACCATCACCTCCGGCGCCATGTCGATCAGCGCGACCTCGAGACCCCGTTCGAGCAGGGCCTCCGCCATTTCGATGCCGATGTAACCACCGCCGACGACTACGGCCTTTCCCGGTCGATGCGCCTCCATGTATTCGAAGACGTCGATTCCGCTCTGCAGGTGGGACAGGCTGAAGATGCCCTCGGCATTGATATTGGGCAGATCGGGAACGATCGGGGACGCGCCAGTGGCGATCAACAAGTCGTCCCAGCTCTCCCAGAAGGTCGTGCCTTGCTCCAGATTCCTGACCTTCACACGCCGCTTCGCCGTATCGATCTCCAGGACCTCATGCCGGGTGCGGACATCGATATTCTGTCTTTCGCGAAACACCTCCGGCCTGCGCGCAATGAGGTGATCGGACGATTCCACCTGGCCGGCGATGAAATAGGGCATCCCGCAGGCGGCATAGGAGGTGTGCCTCCCGAGTTCGAATACCACGATTTCGCGGTCGGGATGTTCGCGCCGGACCTTGGATGCCGCGCTCATTCCAGCGGCGTCACCGCCGATCACCACCAGTTTGCGCTTCGACATTGATTTCCTCGGATCTCGCGGGTGTCCGGATGTTGGGGAGTTCGTAGTGAACAGATAGGTGACATGATTCCATGGAGCTGACGGAGTGAGAACAGCGGACCGCGGGTGACCCCACGACCGCTGTCCGTTCTCACACCAGCGTTTCCGCGAACGAAAGAGGAAACGCGTTTGCCGGGTCAAGCCTGCTGCAGCACCTCCCGATAGGTCTGCTCCGCGAACATGGACACCGCCATGCGCACCGTAGGCATGCGGATGCAGTTGTTGAATACCTTGGGGCCATGAACGAACAGAATCTCCGGCTTCACGTTCACGTGGGGCATGCCGCGCTGCGCGGCCTCGAGCGTCTCCCATTCCACCATCACCACGTATTCAGCGGGTATGGTGTAGCCCTCCCAGACCTCGGCCGTGCGCTGGAGTTTGGCCCCCGGCGTGTCTTTCATCCGTTCCATGATCGAATCCACGGTGGCATGCCCCGATCCCAGCGTGGAGATGCCGACGCGTTTCAGGATCTGATAGCCGATCATGCCATTGGTCTCGCGCAGGAGTTCCATGGTCTGGATTTCACCATCCTCGAACTCGGCTTCCTTGCCCGGACGCACATGGTGGGTTGCCAGTACGGTCACGGTGCGCCCGGAGTCCACCGCGATATGCGCGAGGTTCCGGCCAGCAGCGCGCGCATGCTCGAACTGGTTAAGCGATACCAGTTTGGGCATGTGGCTTTTCACAATGCGGTACACCGGCTCTTCCGGGCCATCGAGCAGCACGTTGCCACACTTGTCACACGCGGTAACCACCACGTCCTCGAAGGTCTCGTGGAAGTCCTCGTGCGCCTCGATGCTATCCCAGTAGGTGAACTGGTCGATCCAGATATGCGAAAGTTCCTGGGTCATGTCGGTGCTGGCGCCCCAGCGCATGCCCATCGGGCAGCTCCCGGTCTGTCGCATCAGGTCGAAGCCCCGGAATCCGGGGGTCAATGCGGTCGCCAGGCACATTTCGGAACTGGCCTGTCGCATCATGCGCATCAGGTTGGGGTTGTTCTCCACCATCACGCGGTTGATCGCGACGTACAGGGGTGAAGCGGGCTCGGCATCGAACAGTGCCTTGATATCCGTGTTCATCGGCTCTCCAGAGATTGGGGTCGGGGTTCAGAATCAGTGGATCAGTTCAGGTATCGGGTGAACGTCAGCTCGAGTTCGTTCTGATCCATCTGGATGAACCCTGTCTGAGGCCCGGTGTTCGGGTTGGTTCCCCGAACCCGTTCCCGAGGCGCGTGCATGAAGGATCCCGAGATTTCGCTGCGGTCGCTTATGCGGTAACTCAGGCCCAATGTGTAGTGCCGCTGGGTCACGCCCGGGGCCAGAATGTTGAACAGCGCCTGGCTGCTGGGAACCGGCTGGCTGCCGTGTGCGACACCGGCGCGGAGAGTGAGCTTCGGGCTTTGCTGCCACTGCACGCCGAGCTTGTAGGCGGTGACGTCCTTCCAGCCGAAACCAAGACCGTCCCTGGTGCCCATGACGATCGAGCCCGGCGCGATCGGAAGGTCACCGGCGTTGGCGATCGCCCTCACATCCGAGAACAGGTAGCGCTGCACATCGAATGCCACGGTTACATCGGGCGTTACCTTGTAGCCCAGCCCGATATTCCAGGTCCCGGCAATATCGAACCTTCCCCCCTCGGCAAACAAACCCTTGTAGTCCTTGAAACGGCTCATCTTCAGCTTGCTCTGATACGAGGCCCCGAGGCTCAGTTCATCGGTGATCTGCCCCATCCAGCCAATTCGTATTCCGGCACCATACGAGAGGTCGCGACCGTTGTTGGTGACCTTGTCCGGGTACTTCGAGACTCCGCGGAAGGGTTCGAGTCCGGTGGCCTTGAAGCCTTGCACCGCGAAGATCGGCGTGATGCCGATACTATGCTGGTCGTTCAGACGGCGCGAGTAGCTGACGCCGACGGCCAGCTGCATCAGGTCGATTCCGGTGGGGCTGGACGCCTGGAACTGCGCCGGCGCACCGGGCGGCGCGAAGTTCTCGAACACGGCTGTGCGGTAGTCGGTATTCATGCCGCCGTTGCCCGCGAGCGTGAGCGTGATCGCTGTATCGTCGTCGAGCTTCCAGTTGCGCGCGAAATTGGGGATCAGGAACCAGTCGGTCCCACTCTTGATTCGCCCCGGAGTGATGAAAGTTGGATCTCCCGGGCCCATCGGGGGCTGAAAATTGGCGTCCGCCGTATAGGAGCGGTTGGGATTGAACAGCGTGGCGCCGCCCGCCCACATGTTGCCCAGATGCACCAGGCTGGCTGGATTCGTGAGCCCCGCCAGCGGATCCAATGCCAGTGCGGTTCCGGCGCCACCCATGCCCTTGCTCTGGGTGCCGTACCCGTAACCGTAGTATCCGAACGTGGCCTCCGCGGTCTGCGGGATGGACAGCATTCCCCCCAATCCCGTGATCGCCAGGACCACGGCTGCGCTGATCGCGCGTCTTGAATATGCCAAGGGTTACTTCCTCCATGTGATTCTTGTTTTGGTCGATTATTCTTCACTTGTTGTGGTCGGATACCAACAGCAGCCATGTTTCGGCTGGCGGCCATCATCCCCGACGGCACGCATGGTTACCCATTGATACCGGTCCCTGTCAACTTTCGGAAAGTCACGCCAAGACAGCCCCCGGATTCCGGGGCGTGCCGGCATTCGCGCTCGGCCCTGGACCGATGATGATTACAGCGGCTTTTCCCAGAACACCATGGGCTTGGCGCTCGGTTGCGACTGGTCAAGGTCCGGCCACTCGAAGCGCGTCACGAGATCGTCGCGCCGGCTATAACCGAAGCGTGTCCAGATTGCGTCCAATGGCACGTAATCCGGCGGTCGGCGTGGGTGGTCATCCGGGCGCTGGACAGCGCAGAAGGTCATGTGGCTGAAGCGCCCGAGTTCACGCGCGTGGTTCTCGCGGCCGGCGAAAAAGGCGCGGTAGATTCCGCGTCCGCGATACGCCGGCAGCAGCACTGATTCGCCCCCGTAGAACCGGGTTTTCGGGTCGATGCCGGCGTCAAGAAAAGGCTGCTGAAATTCTGTCTGTTCGGCTTCCAGCGGCAGCCCGGTCGAAGCGCCGACCACGGTGTTGTCGGCCAACGCCAGTACGATGACGCTGTCCGGGCAATCGAAGTACGTGCGCAGGTAGTTGCGCTCGTAGTCGAGCGAGCCGGCGTAGAGGTAGGGGAAATCGCGGAACACCGTGATCCGGAGTCGCGCCAGATCGTCGACGTAAGCCTTCAGGTCAGTGTCGCGCCCGGTGAGGACCCGAATCGTGATGTCGTCGCCAGTCATCGTGTCATTCGTACTGCGCCTCAGGGTTCGTATCAGGCCATCGCCCCGAGGCGGGGCCCGATAATCCTTGATGATCGCGTGTTCACTGCGCGTTTTCCAGACGGTTCAGCCGTCCTGTGCGGCCTTCGTACACAGCCACCCGGGTCCAGCGTGGCGCGCCGTCCCGCATCCGGATCGCCCAGAAATCGAAGTCGCCGTAACGGCGGTCCCCGGCCTCGTTGAGCACGGCCCACCCGGTTGCACCGTAGTGTGTGGCCGCGGCCGTGGTGAAGGCATGTTTCAGCCGCTCGATATCCTGCGTCGCGCCCGAGGCCGTGTAGCCTCTCGCCGCGACCCAGACCGCGTCGTAGACGGCGAGCGCGAAGCCGTCCGGCTCGTTCCCGGTGCGTGCGCGGATCTGCTCGACCAGCGGCCCCCAGATCTCGCGTGCACCCTCGTCCCGCCCGAAAACGGGGTTGGGGTAGCCGGTGCGGGCTGCGAACTCGGCGGCTGTCGGGTTGCCGACCAGCGCGTCGCTGAGCGCCACGCCATTGCTGCCGTACCAGCGCACAGCACCGAGCACCGGGTCCGTCGCGGCGCTCACGAAGAGTTGAGCCACCTCGTCGAAGGCCGCGAGATAGACTGCCACCTGGTCCTCTCCATGCTCGGAGATTGCCAGCTCGACCTGCTCGCGCCCCGTTGCCGCGACGATGGAGAAGTCCTGAACGGCTGGCTCGTATTTCACCCCCTCCAGGACCGTTCCGCCGAGCGAGGAGAAGGCAGCGCGTGTGGCCGCCTCGAGCCCTGCGTTGCCTGCGTCATCGCGCCAGACCGGTACCACGGCGCGTATTCCGTCTTCCCACATCATGGCCGAGTTCGCAGCGGCCTCGGGCACGTCCGAAGGAGTGAATCGGAAGATGTTGTCGCCCGGGATGGCGAGGTTGCCGGCGGTGCTTGAGTGGCTTACCAGCAGCAGATCGTTGGCGTCGACGTAGGATTTGAGATGCGCGACCTCGGCGCTCGATTGAGGTCCGATCAGGATCTGGGCGCCGCGTGAGTGGAGCTCGCGTACCTTGTCCAAGGCTCGCTCGGGTTCGAGTTGCGTGTCCATGACGGCAACCCGGAAGCGTAGGCCTGCCGCATTGCCCTCGAGGTAGCGGTTGATCTCGTCCACGGCGATTTCCACCGCAACCGCGCTCGCTCTTCCGAGCGTGGCCCAGTTTCCGGTCAGGGAGAACAGGCCGCCGAGCAGCACCTCCCGTTCGTGGGGCTGGTTGGGCGGGTGCTCGGAGCTGTCAGCCACGCCGGCCAGTACCAACAGCGCGAGCGCTGTGGCGCCGAGCCAAAGTGGTTGAAACTTCCCTTTTTCGCGCATGCGAAACCTCCAGTGGATGGGGATGCGTTAGTGCTGCGCTCAAGGTCTCGCGACGCGCTATAACGGGGGCGACTTTGGGCGAACGCCGGCAGCATGAGTGGAAAACGGTGGCACTGCAGCGAGTATAGACGGCTCTGGGATGCGTTGCGCAGCGCAGCAATCCCGCGGCGTGAATGCCATGCACCCGGCAGCCCGGTTTCGTGGGCGCCTGGATCCCACAAGCCAAGGCTTCGCGGTGTAACGTGCTGGAACGTGGGATCCCACGCCAAACCATGATCTTGCGTTGACTTGCTCCACCCTATTTCGTTAGACATGTCGGCCATGATGAGCAAGCGGGACAAGAGTAGTCGTGGGATGAACGAAGCCTGCCCTTGCGGGTCCGGGGCGGCGCG
>SLHN01000212.1 GCA_007136145.1 Thioalkalivibrio sp. | reverse complement strand
GGTCAACCTCGGCCTGGGCTATCATTTCGAAACCGGTGTCGATCTCGAATGGCGACTGACCCGCGCGCAGGGTACAACGGAGTTCGACAACGCTTTCGGGGGTCCGGGCGAAAGCGAGGAAGACTTCGTCCAGCAGGCCACCTCGCTGCACCTGTCCGGGCCGGCCGGCGAGACCGCGACCTGGCGAATCACGGCCGGAGAGACCCGCGACGAACGCGATACCAGCGATGCCGGCTTCGACTTCCGCTTCGACACCCGACGCAGAAATTTCACTGCCCAGACCGAGTGGCTGCTCGACGACTGGCGGCTCACGGTAGGCGCCGACTATCTGCAGGACCGCGCCTCGGGAACCACCGACTTCACCCGCGACCGCCGCAGCACCCGTGCGGGGTTCGTGCAACTGCAAACCGACTGGGGCAATCATCGCCTGGGAACCGGGCTGCGCCACGACCGCTACAGCGATTTCGGCAGCCACACCACCGGAGACCTGGCCTGGGGCTACCGCATCGACGAAGCCTGGGATCTGCGGGCCAGTTATGGAACGGCATTTCGGGCACCAACCTTCAACGACCTGTTCTGGCCTGCACACCCCGTTTTCGGTGGCGGCGGAAATCCCGACCTGAAACCGGAACGTTCGCGCAACCTGGAAGCCGGCTTCGCCTTCACCCAGGGTGCCCACGAACTGTCGGTCAACGCTTTCGAGACCCGCATCCGTGATCTGATCGTACTCGATGCGAGTTTCGTACCCGAGAACGCCGACCGGGCCCGGATCACCGGAGTCGAATCCGAGTGGTCCTGGTCGGACGCTGACTGGCGAATCGCGGCGAGTTATACCTGGCTCCATGCCCGTGACGAGGACACCGGCAACCGCCTGCCCCGGCGGGCGCGGCATAACGCCCGCCTGGACCTGGATCGGGATCTCGGCCGCCTGAGCCTGGGCACCAGCCTGATCGGCCAAGGACGCCGCTACGATGACGCGGCGAATACGAATGCCCTGCCCGGCTATGCGACCATGGACCTTCGTGCGGCGTATCAGATCACCCCCCGTTGGCGCGCTTCCGCGGCATGGACGAACATCCTCGACCGGGACTACGAAACCGTTGCCGGCTACCCGCAACCGGGGCAGTCGCTGCAGGTCGAAGTACGCGGCCGATTCTGACGGGCTGGCAGCACGCAGGCCGACGATGAAGAACGTAGGTGTAGGGTGCCAATGAGCGCAGCGAATTGCGCCGTTCGAGGCCCGGGAGTCCTGAGGGACCAAAGCCGGCGCCGTATCGGTGCGGTTCGGCTGCGCCTCACGGCACCCTACGCGGGTCCTTTCTTGCCAAACCCAAAAGGCCTGCTATTACCTGCCCCCGAAAACAGGCATCCGACTCACCTTCCACAAGCGAGGTTTCGATGGGCAACCGACTGACCCGTATTACCACCCGAACCGGCGACGACGGCAGCACTGGTCTCGCCAACGGTGCCCGCCTGCCCAAGGATGCCGCGCGTATCGAAGTCATGGGCGATGTCGATGAACTCAACAGCGTCCTCGGGATGCTGCTGACACATGCTATACCACGCACTCAGGCGAACTGGCTTCTGGAAATCCAGCACGACCTGTTCGACCTGGGAGGCGAACTGGCGCTCCCTGAGGAATCGCTGCTGCAAGCCGAACGCGTCGCGTGGCTGGAGGAGCGCACCGAAGAGATCAACGCGAACCTCCCGGCACTGAAGGAGTTCATCCTCCCCGGCGGTGGGCAGGCCGCGACGGTATGCCACCTGGCACGTGCGGTGAGCCGTCGTGCCGAGCGGCATTTGGTACATCTGAGCCACGAAGAAATGGTGACGGACGCAGCCCGACAGTATCTGAACCGCCTCTCGGACCTGCTGTTCGTGCTGGCAAGGATGCTGGCACGCGAGGCAGGCGACGGCGAAGTCTTCTGGCGCAGCCGGCGGATCCGGGACTCGGAATGACCCGCGCTACCGCCGCGATGGACTTCATCTCCATGGCTGCGGGGGTACGTCGCGCAGTCGCGATTCTCGGCCTGCTGGGCCTCTGGTGGGGACTGGCGATCGCGAGCACCGCACTCGCTGGAACCGCAAGTGCGATCACTGTCATCGATGACCGCGGCCGTACGATCCAATTGACCCAGCCAGCACAACGCATTGTGAGCCTGGCCCCCCACCTGACCGAACTGCTGTTCGCGATAGGTGCCGGTGACCGGATTGTGGCCACCGTCGCGCACGCGGACTTCCCCCCGGAAGCAAAGAACATCCCCCGCGTCGGCACAGCCACGCAGCTCGACCTGGAGCGGATCGTCGCGATACGCCCGGATCTGCTGATCGTGTGGGACAGCGGCAGCCCGCGTGCCGCACTGGAACGGTTGGAGCGGCTGGGCCTCCCCGTGTACTACAGTGAACCCAGCGACTTCGACGGCATTGCCGCGAACCTGAGACGACTCGGTCTCCTTGCGGGCCACGGCCCACGTGCCGAGCAGGTGGCAAGCGAATTCCTGACCACGATCGACACGCTACACGGAAAATATGCCGATCGACCGACGATCCCGTTGTTCTATCAGGTATGGGATCAGCCGTTAATGACGGTCAACGATTCGCATCTGATCGGCAAGGCCATCCAGCTTTGCGGAGGCAGGAACATTTTTGGTCAGCTCGAGGCACTGGTTCCCCGCCCAGGCCTGGAATCGGTGCTGGCGGCCGATCCCGAGGCAATTGTCAGCGGCGGACCCGGCGAAGACCGCGAGGACTGGTTGCGGGCCTGGGAACACTGGACGCAACTCACCGCCGTAAGCCGCAAAAATCTCTTTTTCATTCCGCCATCGCTGATTCAGCGCCACACCCCACGGATCGCCGAAGGTACCCGCCTGCTGTGTGAGGCCCTGGAAACGGCACGCTCGCGCCGACCGGAGGCGGCACGGTGATTCCGGGGTCCGGGTCAGTATCCAGCGCCGGCCGCCACCCCGCTCTCGTCCTCGGCATCCTCGGGGTCGCAGCAGTGCTCGCACTGCTTTCCTCGGTGATGTTGGGCAGCGTTGCCTTGACACCGAACGATGTCATCGTGGCTCTTCTGGGCGGGGGGAGTGATCTCGCACGCATACTGGTGCTCGAACTGCGCCTGCCGCGCAGCCTCGCCGCGTTCGCGACCGGCGGCCTGCTGGCCATCGCCGGCGCACTGATGCAGGTCCTGCTCAGAAACCCGCTGGCCGATCCCTACGTGCTGGGAATCTCCGGCGGCGCCGCGGTCGGCGCATTGCTTGCGATGATCTCGGGCCTCGGACTCACCTGGGTTTCCGGATCGGCCTTCGCGGGCGCACTCCTGTCGACACTGATCGTCTTTGGCCTGGCACACGGCACCGGTAGCTGGACACCGACCCGGCTGCTGCTGACCGGCGTCGTGGTGGCTGCCGGCTGGGGGGCCGTCATCACCTCTCTGCTCGCAGTGCGGCCCAGCCCGGAACTACCCGGCATGCTGTACTGGCTGATGGGTGACCTGACCCACGCCCGCGGCAACACCCTCCCCTGGCTCACCCTGGCTCTGATCATCGGACTGACACTGCCGCTGGGACGCAGCCTGAACGTACTTGCCCGCGGCCCCCTGCAAGCAGCCGTGCTCGGGGTCGCGGTGCGTCGACTCGAATGGACCGTCTACCTGCTCGCCGCGGTGGTGACCGCGGTGGCAGTAACCACCGCCGGAACCATCGGCTTCGTCGGACTGATCGTTCCGCATATGCTGCGCCTGGTGATCGGCAACGATCAGCGACTGCTGCTGCCGGCATCGGCGCTCGCAGGCGGCATTCTGCTCACCCTTGCCGACACCCTCGCGCGCACGATCATCGCTCCCGAACAACTCCCGGTTGGGGTCATCACTGCGATGCTCGGCGTGCCGGTGTTCCTCTATCTCTTGTACCGGAGTCGAACGTGAGTTCCACGCTGCTCACGTTGTCCGACCTGGTCATCGACATCCCCGGGCGGGAGCCCGGCATGGCGCTGAATTTCTCCGTCCAGTCCGGACAATGCTGGGGATTGCTGGGACCCAACGGCGCCGGCAAGACCACGTTGCTGCACACCCTCGCGGGGCTCCGGCCGGCTCGTTCGGGGAGGGTGCTGTTGAACAGCAAGCCTCTGGGTCAACTATCACGACGAACCATCGCCCAACATCTTGGCCTGCTGTTTCAGGACCACCATGATGGCTTTCCCGCGACGGTCCTGGAAACCGCGCTGATCGGCCGGCACCCGTTTCTGCGTGCCTGGAACATGGAGACTCCGCAGGACCACGAACTCGCCCGCCTGGCGTTGCAAAGAATGGATCTGCAACACCTTTCCGAGCGGCAGGTCCAGACCCTTTCCGGCGGAGAGCGGCAACGACTGGCGTTGGCGACGTTACTGACCCAGAACCCGCCGCTCTGGTTGCTGGACGAGCCCACCAACCACCTTGACCTGCATCACCAGATCACTGTTCTGGATCTCGTGCGCGGCGAAGTCGCGTCCCGACGTCGCAGCGCGATATTGGCCCTGCATGACCTCAACCTGGCGGCGACCTACTGCACCCACCTGGTATTGATGTACCCGGACGGAGGGATGTGCTGGGGCAGCACCAGCGAGATCTTCCACGCTGAGGCCCTGGAAAGACTGTTTCAACAGAGGCTGGCGGTGATCGATACCCCGTACGGACCGTGGGTGCGCCCTGTTCCCGGAGGATAGTCCTGGCCATGATCCAGGCTCGAATGCCGACCTGGTTCGGTAAAATGGTGCTGTTACAATCAGCGCCCCCACCACAGGATCGAAGGATAACCATGCAACCCCAGGATGATGGCCCGCGCACCTTTTTCTTCCTTGGCAACGCTATCCTCGCACTCGCCGCGGTGATGCTGTTTTTCTTCGGAACCCTATGGGAACAGTTCGGCATCTGGGCCCTGCTCGTCTGGATGGTGATGGCGGTGCTCGGGGTTTATTTCATCTCCAGAAGCAGCGATCCCTCACCCCCCGGCCCCCCGAACTGATCGCGTCGATCATCCCGAAGCACCGACAACAACGCTATCCACCCAAAGCCACTTCCCGGTTGATGCGAACGCAGCTGCGCAGGCTGCCGTGAAGCGAAGCCGAACCGCACCGATACCAGGCTGACCCAAGTCCCGGGTTCCGGGGGCCTCCAGCGGCGCAATTCGCTGCGCTCATTGACACCCTGCGCCTGTCATCATCTGGGACCACCGCCGCCTTGACCACTGATAGCAAAGCGAAAAGGGCGATCCGCTACCGGTGGCGAGGGGGGGCAGCCGACCGCGAGAGTTCTCATCCGTTCGTGGCTGCATGTCGAAAGCCCGCTACGTAGTATTACCTAACTCCCCCATAATCGATTGACATTCCGGCTATCGCATGCAAGATGCGTTTATGTATCGCTCACTCAATAAACACAAAATCATAAAATAATAATAGACCATGGGCGCAACGAACGCCTGTGCTGTGCAACCACCGTCCGATTCAACAGAAGCCGTTCAAGGAACGACATAATGAGGAGGAGTCATAATGCGATGGACCCCCGCAATATTCGGAGTTGCCGCGCTCGCCTATGCAAGCGCGGGAGCAGCCGGAGTACCGAAGGACCTGCCCCTGCCCACCGGTACTCCGGATGCCGATGAAATCGCCGCACAAGTCTATTTCGTCAACCATTTCTATGCCTTCGACAATTACTCGATCAAGGACACTCGAGACAGCATCACGGTTCTCATTCTGCGTACCGGACGTGGCGGTGTCACCTCCAACACACTCTCCCGCTATCTGAATAACGATTACCCACCCGACAGCGAAATCAATGCCAAGGACCTTGCGATCTTTCATTCCGGCAAGCTCCGCGGCACCGGGATGCTGATCGTGGACTACACGGACGATGCCCGAAGCCAGACCTACTCCATCTGGTTGCCAGCGATCCGCCGAATCCGGCGTTTTGCGGAACCGGCCCACGACGACGCCTGGGGCGGCAGCGATTTCACGTTCGGCGACGTCACCCTTCGGAAGCCACTGCACGAAAACCACGAACTGCTCGGCACGGAAACCTTTGCCGACTGCCTGGGGGCCATGGAGGACGTGCGCGTTCGGGAATTGCGCGATCCGCCACCGGCGGCTTGTGACCACCAGGGCAAGGAAGTCTACAAACTGAAGAGCAGTACCAAGTTCGATAACTGGTGGTACGACGATCGAATCAGCTATGTGGACACACAGACCTTCGCTGATTACAGGACCGAATATTTCAAGGACGGCACCAAGGTCAAGGTCATCGATCGACACTGGATCAGCCTGGACCACCCCGACCCCCGCGCCCTCTCCTGGGGTTACTGGTACGGCAAGACGTTGGACACCGGCCACGAGACCTGGGCGGTGATTCCTCAGGATGTGGTTGAGTTCAATACCGACATCCCGGAGCGTTTCTGGTCTGAGTCGACGCTCGAACGAATCCGGCGCTGACATCAGGTCACGGAGTCCGGGCACCCGGACTTCCGAACTGCGTTGTATCGAGTATGAGGGATTTCAACCAGGGGGGGGTCATATGTTCAGAGCAACGAAGATCAGTTGTGCCGTACTGTTGGCAGTGGCAGTACCCGGCACCGCGCTTGCCATTGATTTCAGCGGCTACGTGAAAAACGAAACATCCGTCTTCTCACGTTCGGGTCAGGTCACGGGTGCCGCGAACACAATGCTTGACAACCGTGACAGTCATTCCTCGGGCGACGTGCTCAAGTTTGAGAATTCGGCTCGCCTGTTCCTGACCGGTGATGTCACGAAAAACACGATCTGGCACGCCGATCTCAATTTCATTTATGACTCGGAAGCGATCAGAAGCGATTCCTTCGACTACCGGGGCCATGAGCTCTACTCACAACATGATTACCTGCGGGAACTGTACGCGGAGTGGGCCGATGATGGCTGGCTGGTCAAACTGGGCAAACAGCAGTTGGTCTGGGGCCGGGCCGACGGCATCAAGCTCCTCGACATCATCAATCCAACCGATTTCCGGGAGATGAACCAGAACACAATGGAGGATTCCCGGATCCCGGTATGGATGGGACGCTTCGAACGTGAACTGGACGACAACAAGGGTAACCTCCAGTTCGTCGTATCCCAGTCCGCAGTCAACCGGATACCAGGTCTGAACCGTGCTGGAGATGCAGGGCACCCGTTCGTGATGAAGGGCGTGGATGCGATCACGGGACAGGTCAACGGCTTCCTGAACATCACACCGGCTCTGG
>SLHN01000135.1 GCA_007136145.1 Thioalkalivibrio sp. | reverse complement strand
GTGGTGTCGGCCTGCCCGCGCACGGCAACGAGCATGCGCTCCGCATCGGCGGCCCGATAGCCAAGCGCTTCGAGGGCAGCCAAGGCCTCCCGATCGATATCCCGTCGCGACCGCTTATCCGCGTCGGTACCGGCAGCCGTGGAGCCAAAGCCCAGCTCGCTCAGCCGTTCGCTCAGTTCCAGCACGATACGCTCGGCGGTCCGCTTGCCGATACCCGGCACCCGGGTCAGCGCGGCGATGTTGCCGCTCGTGATATGCCCGGCCAAGTCGTCCGCGGCCATGGTCGAAAGCATCGCGAGCGCGAGCCGGGCACCGATCCCGTTCACGCGAATCAGGCGCCGGAACAGGTCGCGGTCCCGGGAGTGCAGAAAGCCAAACAGCACATGCGCATCCTCCCGCACTACCAGATGAGTGAACAGCACGACCGAAGCTCCGGCTTCAGGCAGACTGGCCAGGGTCGACAGCGGCACCTCGATCTCGTAGCCCACCCCGCCAACGTCAAGCAGCACATTCTGCAGGTCGCGCGCGCGCAGGGTTCCTTCGAGCCGCGCAATCATGGTCGGCCAGCCAACACCGTCGGATTGCGGCCCGCATAGCCACGGGTCTGGTGCGTGTGCGCATGACACACGGCCACGGCCAGCGCGTCCGCGGCGTCGGCGGTCAATGGTTCGGTGATCCGCAGGATCTGCCGCATCATGTGCTGCACCTGAATCTTTTCGGCACGGCCACTGCCAACCACGGCCAGCTTGACCGCGCGCGGCGCATACTCGAACACAGGTAATCCGGCCTGCGTGGCCGCGCAGATCGCGGCCCCACGGGCCTGACCCAGTTTCAGCGCGGACTGCGCGTTTCGGGCCAGGAACACCGTCTCGATCGCCAGCGCCACAGGTTGCAACTCGGCAATCACCCGGGCCACGCCCACGAAGATTTCACCCAGGCGCTCGGGCAATTCGCGATCGGCGGGACGAATCACGCCGAATCCACATGCCTGCAGCCGGTGCCCCCGGGCATCCACCACGGCGAATCCAGTCACGCGGGAACCGGGGTCGACACCGAGGATGCGCATACGTGTCAGCCACCGGTCACGGATTCGGGGAAATCCGCGTTGGTGAAGACATTCTGTACGTCGTCGAGATCGTCGAGCAACTCGAGTAGTTTCAGAACCGACTGCGAGGTTTCCTCGTCCAGCGGCGCCGCGGTCTCCGCACGCATGGTGACCTCGGCGTTTTCCGGCTCCAGACCACGCTCATGAAGCGCAGCCACAACCGTGTCGAAGCTGTCAGGATCCGTGAGCACCTCGATGGCGCCGTCGTCGTCCACCACCACGTCCTCGGCTCCGCCTTCCAGGGCCGCCTCCATCACGGCCTCCTCGTCCATGCCAGCCGGAAAGCTGATCACGCCCTTCTTGTCGAACAGATACGCCACCGACCCGTCCGTACCCAGGTTACCGCCCATCTTGGTAAATGCATGACGGACCTCGGCGACGGTCCGGTTGCGGTTGTCGGTCATGCAGTCGACCAGAATCGCCGCCCCACCTGGCCCATAGCCCTCGTAGCGGATTTCCTCGTAGTTCACGCCCTCAAGCTCGCCGGCACCACGCTTGACCGCCCGATCGATGGTATCGCGGGTCATGTTCGCGGCGAGGGCCTTGTCGGTCGCAAGGCGCAGACGCGGATTGGAAGTGACGTCCGAGCCTCCGGCGCGGGCTGCCACGGTGATCTCGCGAATCAGCTTGGTGAAGAGCTTGCCCCGCTTGGCATCCTGAGCATTCTTGCGATGCTGGATATTCGCCCACTTGCTATGACCGGCCATCGTCTGTCCCGTATTACGCTGTAAATGAGGGTTTTCTGTCGCAGGTCGCCAGTTTACCCGGGTTCACCATGGTTGCCACATACGCAAGCACTGGCCGTGCCCGGCAACCTCTCAGAACTCGCCGTGCTCGAGAAAATCGGCGACGGCATCGGCCACCGGCCTGGCGATCAGGAGACCGAAATGCCCGTAGGGGACCTGCAGGTGCCGGACGACATCCGGAGCCTCGGTCTCCGCAACCGCGATGGTCCCATCGTGCGGGCGACTCAGCGCACCCGGCAGCAGGCTGCCCAGGCCGAAGCCGCGGTTGCCGGCGATCATGCCAACCCCGCGACCGTGCAGTGTGGGACTGCCACCCAGTAGTCCGCGCTCCACTGCCGCACCGAGCCACCGACGTCCCAGCGGAAGGCGCGCGACCCGCGCCGCGACCCGGCTCCCGGCCAGCGCGGAACCCAGCATCACGATCCTTCCCGGACGCTGCACCGGCGCCAAAGCAAACAAATGTCGCACGACCATCCCACCCAGACTGTGCGCGACCAGGTGCACGACATCGCCAGGTACGCTGTCGAGGTAAGCGGCGAGTCTCCGCGCCGCCTGCTCCGGTGTTTCCCGCCGCGACGCATAGCGAAACGCGCGCACCTCGAACCCTCGCTGACGCAGACGCCGCCGAAGCAGCAGCATCTCCAACCCGGTCATGTGCCATCCGTGGACCGTGACGACGGTGGCGCGCATGGGTCCGCGATCGCTCAGGTCGCGGCGGGCTGGGCTCGTAACCGGATCCCCAGTTCACGCAACTGCGCTTCGCCGACACTGGCCGGCGCGTCGGTCAACGGGCAGGCCGCGCTTTGAGTCTTGGGGAAGGCCATCACATCACGGATGCTGCCCGCGCCGGACATCAACATAACCAGGCGGTCCAACCCGAAGGCAATGCCTCCGTGAGGCGGCGTTCCCAGGGTCAGGGCCTCGAGCAGGAACCCGAATTTTTCCGTCGCCTCGGCTTCTCCGATCCCCAACAGTTCGAATGCGGCCCGCTGCATCTCGGGACGATGGATACGGATCGAGCCACCACCCACTTCAGTGCCGTTCAGCACCATGTCGTAGGCCCGAGACAGCGCCGAGCGCGGATCACCGCGCAGCGCATCCGGGTCAGCGACAGACGGAGCGGTGAACGGGTGGTGCAGCGCAAAAAAGCGATTTTCCTTGGGATCCCACTCGAACATCGGAAAATCGACAACCCAGAGCGGCCGCCAGCCTTCGACAACCAGCCCGCGATCGTGACCAAGCCGCACGCGCAACGCGCCAAGGCTCTCGTTGACCACCGTGGCCTTGTCGGCCCCGAAGAAGATCAGATCGCCATCGGCCGCTTCGGTGCGCTGCAAAATGGCCTGGACCACCGACTCGGGCAGGAACTTCAGGATCGGCGACTGCAGCCCCTCCAGCCCCTGGGACAGACTATTGACCTTGATGTAGGCCAAACCGCGAGCGCCGTAACGCCCGACGAATTTGGTGTAATCATCGATCTCCTTGCGCGACAGCGTACCGCCACCGGGCAGGCGCAGCGCGGCGACACGGCCGTCGGGATCATTGGCCGGCCCGCTGAAAACCTTGAAATCCACCTCGCGCATCACGTCGGTGAGCTCGGTGAATTCGAGCGCGATCCGCAGATCCGGCTTGTCCGATCCAAAACGCGCCATCGCCTCCGCATGACTCATCCGTGGAAACGGGTCGGGGAGTTCCACGCCCAGAACATCCCCGAACAGGTTCCGGATCAGACGCTCGTTCAGCGCCATCACATCCTGTTCCTCGACGAAGGCCATCTCGATATCCAGCTGCGTGAATTCCGGCTGGCGATCGGCGCGCAGGTCTTCATCGCGGAAGCAGCGGGTGATCTGGTAGTAGCGATCCATGCCGCCGATCATCAGCAACTGCTTGAAAAGTTGTGGCGATTGCGGAAGTGCGAAAAAACTGCCCGGATGGGTACGGCTCGGCACCAGGTAGTCGCGCGCGCCCTCGGGAGTCGCCTTGGTCAGCATCGGCGTCTCGATATCGAGGAAGCCGGCGTCGTCGAGGAAACGGCGCAAGCTGCGCGTGACCCGGGCACGCAGGCGCATGCGTTCCTGCATGATCGGGCGACGGAGATCGACGTAGCGATAGCGCAGACGCGTCTCCTCGCCGACGTCGTCATCGTCCAGCGGAAACGGTGGCGTTCGGGCGGCGTTCAAAACCTCGAGTTCGGTACAGAGGACCTCGATCGCGCCGGTTTTCAGTTCCGGGTTGCTGGTTCCCTCGGGACGGCGCCGAACCCTACCGGTGACCCGCAACACATATTCGCTGCGCATTTGTTCCGCAAGCGCGAAAACCTCGGCCCGATCAGGATCGAAGACGACCTGTACCAGCCCCTCGTGATCACGCAGGTCAACGAAGATCACGCCACCATGATCGCGACGGCGGTTGACCCAACCACAAAGGGTCACGTCCGAGTCGAGTTGCTCCTCGGTGACCAGTCCACAGAAATGAGTCCGCATTGCGCCAGTTCCCAGCCAGATGAGGCGTGATCCGCCATGAGTTTCGGGGGTCAACCGCCGGGCCGCGGCCCGGAGTCGCGAAGGGCATGGGATGTTACGTTTTGGTCACCTCGGGCGCAAGCCTCGACGATGTCTTTGCCGGCGCGGGCCACACGGGGGTCACCACCCCCAGTGACATCACGAACTTCAGGCCGTCCTCCACCGACATATCGAGTTCGATCGCATCCGTGCGCGGCACCATGATCACGAACCCGGATGTGGGGTTCGGAGTCGTCGGGATGAACACAGTGATGACATCACGATCCGTGCGGTGCTGAACCTCGCCCACCCCGACACCCGTCTGGAAGCCCAGGGTCCACAGTCCTTCGCGCGGATACTGCACCATCAGGACCCGGCGGAACGACTGACCGCCGTTACTGAATAACGAATGCATCACCTGTTTAACCGCGCTGTAGATGGAACGTACCAGGGGAATCCGGTCGACGATCGCCTCGCCCAGATCAAACAGCTTCCGACCCACAATATTCGCCGCAACCATGCCAGTGAGTATCACGATCACGATCGCCACCACCACACCGGTCCCCGGGACGCTGAAGCCAAGAATGGCCTCTGGCCGCCAGCTGGGCGGCAACAGGAGAATGGTGAAGTCGAGCATATCGACCAGAAACTTGATGATCAGCCCGGTGACGATCAGCGGAACCCAGACCAGCAATCCCGCGATCAGGTAGCGACGCAGCGCGCCCAGCATCTAGCTGACCTTCGCCGCCGTGGCTCCGCCCCCGGAGGCGGAGGCCGGAGTGGTGCTGGTGCCGGTGCTGGTGCTGGTGCTGGTTCCGGATGCCGGGGCTTCGGATTTTGCCGTCTCCTTCAGATTGCGTTTTCCTTCTTTCTTGAAATCGGTCTCGTACCAACCGCCGCCGCCAAGGCGAAAACCGGAGGCGGAAACGAGCTTGATCAATCCGGCAGCGCCACAAGCCGGACAATCGGAGAGCGGCGCATCGGACACCTTCTGGATCATCTCTGTCGTCGCGCCGCAGGAGCGGCATTCGTATTCGTAAATCGGCATGTTCGAAACTCCGGATTCCGTGCAGGATGGGCGTATTATGGCGTCGAATTTTGCGAATGAAAGCATCACCCTGCGACAATCCTGCAAAGAGCTGGAAGACCCGGCATGACGCGGGAACAAACCCGAGGTAAATCAATGGCCGACAAGATCGTGATCATGCTACTGACTCTGGATCTCGACCGCTACGGCACGCTGGGCGCACCGTTCTTCCAGGCGACCGTTGCCTCGGTAATGGATCTCGAAGTCGAGATGTACTTCGCCGGCAAGAGCACACGGCTGCTGATCCAGGGATTCGCGGAGACCATCCATCCGGGAACCGCGCGCGAAAAATCCGTCTACAGCTTCATGCAGGACGCGCACGAAGCCGGGGTGAAGTTCTATGCCTGTACCGGGGCAATGGCCGAGAACGGCCTGACCCTGGAGAACGCGATTCCCGAGATGGACGGCATGCGCGGTGGGGCTGCGTTCATCGGCGAGATTATCGAAGACAACGTCGTCACGCTGACCTACTGACATGGAAAACAGCCAACGCGCGGTGCTGATTACCGGCTGTTCGTCGGGTATCGGGGAACATGTGGCACTGGCCTTGAAGGAACGAGGCTACCGGGTATTCGCAACTGCGCGCCGGAGCGAATGCGTGGCGCGACTGAAAAATCAGGGGCTGGAAGCGCTGCGCCTCGACCTCGATGATTCCGCGAGTATCCAGAGCGCGGCGCACGAGGTACTGACACGTACCGGTGGCCGCGTCTACGCGCTGTTCAACAATGGCGGCTACGGCCAGCCGGGAGCGGTCGAGGATCTGTCGCGGCAGGCGCTGCGCGCGCAGCTCGAGACCAACGTCCTGGGGTGGCTGGAACTGACCAATGCCCTGATTCCCGCGATGCGCAGACAGGGCGAAGGCCGCATCATCCAGAACAGTTCCGTACTGGGCCGGGTCGGGTTGCGACTGCGCGGGGCATACGTCTGCTCGAAGTTCGCATTGGAAGGGTTGAGCGACGTTCTGCGCCAGGAACTGCATGGCAGCGGGATTCATGTGGTTCTGATCGAACCCGGGCCGATTCGAAGCCGGTTCCGGGCCAATGCGTTTCTCGCCTACCGGCGCTTCATCCGTCCCCGCCAGAGCCACTGGCGCCAGACCTACGAGCGCTCGGAGCGGCGCCTGAATGACCCGGCGCGTGATGCGCCATTCACGCTGGGCCCGGAAGCGGTCCTCAAGGCCGTGCTCGCTGCATTGGAGAAACGCCGACCGAAAGCCCGATACCGGGTCACCTTCCCAACGCATCTGTTTGTCACCCTGAAATGGCTGTTACCGACGCGCACGATGGATTTCATCCTGCGCGCCGTATCCCGCGGCGAAAACCGCTGACACTTGCGGCGATTCCATGAACCTGATCTTCTTCGTACTGATCGCCGCCGCCTTTATCAGTGCCGCGTGGCGGGAACTCACCGAAATCGGCACCGACAGCCAGCCGATGCAGGAGCTCTCCCAGGCCGCGATCAGTTCGGCGGGAAGCGCGGTGGAACTCGCGATCGGGCTGGTCGGCGTGATGGCCCTGTTCCTCGGGCTGATGAAAATCGCCGAGGCCGGCGGCCTGCTGACGGTTCTGGCACGCCTGCTGCGGCCGATGATGACCCGACTCTTCCCCAGCGTGCCACCCGAGCATCCGGCCATGGGGGCGATGATCCTGAACTTCTCGGCCAACATCCTGGGGCTGGGCAATGCCGCGACGCCGTTCGGCATCCGCGCGATGCAGGAACTGAACAAGCTGAACCCGCATCCGGGAACCGCGACCAACGCGATGGCGCTGTTTCTCGCGATCAACACCTCGAGCATCACCCTGCTGCCCACGGGCGTGATCG
>SLHN01000208.1 GCA_007136145.1 Thioalkalivibrio sp. | reverse complement strand
GGCGGCCTCACCATCCTTCGTGTCGAGGAGAAAACTGGCCCGCCAACCGGCATTGTCCGGCAGTCGGCGGGCGTGCAGGTCTTCGATCGCGCCGGATCGCACCTCCAGGCGTGGCTCGACGATGTCATCCGGACCCAGCGAATCAAGCTCGCCCCCGGCGAAATCGACGATGTACCGCCGCAGGCTGCGTGGGGGCGGATCCGCGACCCCGGGCACCGCACCCCAGCCCGAGCGGCTTCGCACCACCCGCGCGGGCGGCTGCCCCGGCGGCTCGTCGTCGAACATCGTCAGCCGGTAACGGTACTCGCGCCGGTCCCCGGAACGGAACGGCGTGTCACCGACCCAATAGGCGACGATATTGTCGCTGGTCTCATCGGAGGTGGGAATCTCCACCAACTCCACAGCGCCAATGCCCCAATCGCCGTCGACCGGCGTCACCCACTGACTCGGACGGCGATGGTATTCAGCCTCCATATCCAGGTATTCAGAGAACGCCCGACTGCGCTGCACCAGACCGAAGCCGCGAGGCCGTTCGTCGCGCAGGGAACTTCCGCGCAACCGTACCGGGTTGGTGAGGGGCCGCCAGATCCACTCACCCGCCGCGGTTTGCATCATCAGGCCTTCGGAATCGTGGACCCGCGGCCGAAAGTCGTCGTAGGAACGCACGCCGGCCTCGCCGAAAAAGAACATACTGGTCAGCGGCGCAATCCCGAGCCTGGCCACGTCGGTCCTGGCGAACAGGTGCTTGTTCACCGCGACCGTGACCTCGTTCCCCACCTGCAGATCGAAACGATAGGCACCGGTGACCGAGGGGCTGTCGAGCAGGGCCAGAATGGTGACGCGGTCGGAATCGGGTCCCGGACGAAACAGCCAGAATTTTCGAAAGGCCGGGAATTCCTCGCCGGTCGGCAGCGCGGTATCGATCGCCAACCCGCGCGAGGACAGCCCATAGACCTGCCCGGGGCCGACCAGCCGAAAATACGATGCCCCGAGAAAAACGACCACCTCGTCGAAATACTCCGGACGGTTCAGCGGATAGTGCAGACGAAAGCCCGCGAAGCCGAGACCACTGTGGCCCGCGTCGGCCAATTCAACAGCCTCCGCTTCATAGCGGAACAGTTCCGGATCAAACGCGAGTTCCTCGACCTGACCGTTCTCCACCGTATACACCTTAACCGGATGCGGAAACAGGAATCCGGGGTGGAAGAACTGCGCCTCGAAGCGGGCCTGTCCGCGCCAGAGAGAGGCCTCGGGCCGAAAGCGGATCGACCGGTACTGGTCGTAGGTCATCTCCCGAAAGACATTCGGAAGCACCTCGGACGGTGGCTCATGGTAAGCGTGAGCCCGCGCCCGGGCCAGATCCGAGACCTGCTGGAACAGCGACTCCGGCGTCGCACCGGAAGGATCACCGGAGTGCGTCGGCGCGGACGCAACAGCGGAACCCATGGCGACCAACGGCGCCAGCGCGAGGACACAGGCCTGGACAAACCACATTCGGATCACACCCCGCGCCCGGCAACGATCGACACGCGACCGCGCATGCGACAGCTGCCCGAATCCCGGGGTGGGCAAGGAAAAGCTGGACGGAGGATCGCAGGGTAGTGATGAAGGGTAGTCCGGAAATGCACGTCGAGGCCCCTGTTTGCTGGTGGGAAAGGCTGAACCAAAGTTCCGATCATTGCGAACGAAGCGCACTGGACAGCGGAGGGCCGGCCCGAAGGACAAGCGCAACAAGTCGGCCAGGGAAGCGCTGATGACGACACCGTAAGACAACTTTCGTATTCAGAAGTTGTCGCAACGCCCGTGGCACCCGCTCGTTTTCCGGGCCATGATGAAGCAGTGCCGAAACGGACTGCAATCGACCACCCGGCAGCCGGGACTTGCCGCGCCACCAGGCCGGCGCGGAATGCTCTGCGGCCCCGGAACGGACAACTGTCGCGTTGCACGAAAATACCAAGGAGTCCGTGTTGCTGCGTCTGCTGATCACCTTCGCCTTGCTGAACATTCTGCTGTTGGGCCTCGAAATTCCGCGCCATGCAGGCCTGGGACCCAACTGGATCGCCCTCGAGGCATTGCTGTTGGCCGGGCTGTTCAACTGGATGCCGCCGGGGCGCTGGAAGGGCTACCTGGCCGGAATGACCGGCGGACTGCTCGCGCTGCTCACGCTTCTTGCGCTGGCCGATGCACTGGCCCGACTCAGCCTGTCGCGGTCGCTCAATCTATACCTCGACTACCCACTGGCACGTTCGGTCTATCACCTGGTCTCGGGCAGCGTCTCGGTACCCGGTGCCATCCTGGCAGGAATCGGGCTGTTTCTCGCGCTTGCCGGGTTGGCCCTGCTGCTGCGATCGCTGCTGTTGCGCCTTGGCAACCAACGCCGCGCGATACCAGCTGCGATCGCCGCCACGTTTATCCTGGTTGGCGCCGGGGGAATCGTTTCCTTCCATGCCGGCCCCACCCTGCCCAACCTGCCACGTGCAATCACCCCGGGGATGACCCTGGTGCTGGACCAGATCCGTTTCGGCCGCATCGCACACATCCAAAGGGACGAGTTTCAGTCGCTGCTGGCGCGTGAGGAGGCCCATACCGCGGTACGGCTGGACGGACTCGCCGGCGTGGACGTGATCGTGGGTTTCATCGAGTCCTACGGGGTTTCAGCGTTGTTCGACGAACGCTATGCACCGGTCGTCGGGGCACGCCTGGACGAATTGGAGCGGCGGGTGAGCGACGCCGGCCTGCATATCGTAAGCGGCACGCTGAACGCGCCGATGTTCGGCGGCCAATCCTGGCTGGCACACGCCTCGCTGCTGAGCGGGCTTTGGATAACCAACCAGATGCACTACGAATTTCTGCTCGACACGGAGCGCGAGACCCTGATCCAGGATTTCCAGGCAACTGGCCATCGAACCGTCGCAGTGATGCCGGCGATCACCATGCCCTGGCCGCAGGGCCGTTGGTTCGGCTACGACGAAATTTTTGAGGCCGGTGACATGAGCTACGCCGGCCCTCCGTTCAACTGGGTGACCATGCCCGATCAGTTCACCTGGTGGTTCTTCGAGGACTCGGTGCGCGGAAACCGCGACATCCCGATCTTCGCCAAGATTGCGTTGATCAGTAGCCATGCGCCCTGGGTACCCATTCTGCCGATACTGGACGACTGGGAAGCGATCGGCGATGGCGCGATATTCCGGCGATGGGAGGGCAAGGGCGAAGCCCCGGAGTCGCTGTGGCGAAGTCATGACCGGGTCCGGGAGCATTTCGCGTTGTCAGTCGCCTACGCTCTCGAGGTCGCGGGACGCTACGCGGCAACGTTCACCGACGAGCAGACCCTGTTGGTCCTGCTCGGGGACCACCAGCCGGCACAGATCATCACCGGACCGGATCCCAGCCCCGGTGTCCCCGTCCACGTTATCAGCGGTGACCCACACTTGCTGGAACCGTTTCGCGCACGAGGTTTCGTACCCGGAGCCTGGCCCGTGTCGGAGACTACGGAAACGGGAATGGACCGGTTCCGGGAATGGCTGCATGATGGCTACGGGGTAACACTCACCCGGCCGTGAAACCGTTTGCCTGGCCTGAAACAACGACCCCGCGCACGGTCCCACCAAAGGAGGAGAAGATGTCCGCGAAATTCCCGCACCTTACCGGGTTGATGATTACGCTGATCTGCCTGCCATTGTTGGCATACGGCTACGAGCATCCGCTGTTCGACGCCCATTTGCACTACAACCCCGCGCATGTCGACGCCGTGGAACCGGAAAGAGTCGGCTCGGTACTGGCGGGTGCCGGCATCGGCCGCGCGGTGATCCTGGCTCGCGACGACACGCTGATCGAGGCTGCGATGCGCGCGGCTCCGGGGGTGATCGTACCGTTCCTCGATGTCTACCGACCGCCAGCGAACAAGGATACCTGGATGCACGACCCAGACCTGCCGGAGCGCATGCGCGCACGCCTCGACGCCGGCCTGGAAACCGGCGAGTGGCGCGGTATCGGCGAACTCCATCTGTTCGCCGATGACCGTCATTCGCCAGTGTTCGAGGCGCTGGTGGTCATGGCCCGGGAGCGGGGGCTTCCGGTGATGATTCACGGCGATCCGGCAGTGGTCGACCGGGCCTATGAAATCGAGCCGGACGCGTTGATTCTCTGGGCGCACGCGGGAACGTTCCCCTACCCGGCCCTGATCCGGGATTACCTGAACCGTTACCCCAACCTCTACGCCGACCTGTCGATGCGCAGCGAACGCCTGAGGGGGGATGGCTTCATGCCGCTGGAATGGCATGACCTGCTGATCGAACACGCCGACCGGTTCATGGTTGGTGCCGATACCTTCAGCTCCACCCGCTGGCGGGAGATCGAGCAGCACACCGCTGACATTCGCGAGTGGCTGGCGCAGTTACCTCCCGATGTCGCGGAGCAGATTGCGTTCGGGAATGCGGCGCGGTTGTTTGGGGATGTTGGGACCGAGTAGGTCGAGTCCGGACCAATGGGCTTACCCCGAAGACTTCATCGGCTCTTGCGGATCGAATGCAGTGGCGAAAACGTCCTTTCGACTTCGATTTCCATGCCACTGCGCCACGCATCAATCTTCTGCGCATAGTGTTCGATGAGAACCTCCTCGAGCTCCACACGCAGCGAGCCGAGACGCTGTTCCCAATCCGCGATCAGCGCGTCGCGATGGCGCCATTCGTCGACACTCAACAGCGCCCAGTCGGTAGCCACCCAGGCCGTGCCACCGACCAGCAGGGCGCAGGCCAGCGCCGCGGGACCGGCAGCGGCGCAACCCAATGCGCTGGCACCGGCGGCACCGGCCCTGGACACGCCATGACCAGCGCTCCTGGCGGCCAGCGCCTGGCCCGAGACGGTCGCCGCGGCCGAACTCAGCGCCAGCCGCGCCAGCAGTGGCGCGGCAATCCCCGCCGCGCCTGCTCCGGCCGAACTCGCCGAGAGCCTGGCCAGAAACTCGCTGCTCCCCTGCCCGCCAAATTCGGCCGCGAGGCTATCCATCGCCAGAACGGCGACGGGTTCACGGTCGTTCGCCACAAGCGCCCGTCCCTCGACCAACTGCAACAGTTCCGCCAGCCACGCGGCGCGCTGCTCGCGAGCGTGGACACCAAGCCGCGTCGCGACACGGTCCTCGATTGCGGCGAGCCGACCGCGTAAATCATCGCCGCCGAAGATCAGATCCGCGGCTCGGTCGGCCAGGTAATCGCCACTGACAACCCCAACCTGCTGCAGAAGCAGCATCGACAACCGGGAGTACTCCCCCTTGAGTGAGAAATGCCACTCCGCGTAGTCGGGAATCCGCGCCATCAATTCATCGAAGAGCACATCGAGCTCGGTTGCCACCAGGTCCCGTACCAACGCATCCGCGTGCGCACTCCCGACCCGAGCCCGGCGCTCGGACTGTTGCGCCAGGGTCCGAGCCACCTCGCCATCGACTCGGAAATCGTGCCCGTTTACAACGATTTCAAAGCTGGGGTCGGGCGCGGGCAGCACCTGCTCCCAGAGGCGTTGATCGATAATCAGCGCCGTAAGCAGCCCGAGCATGGCCAGCAGCAACAGCAGGCGTGCGGCGTTCCCGGAAAATCCTGGATGAGTCGTTTGTGTCGTCATGATCTTCCCTTTCCCGGATGCCAGGTCCGCCAATGCACCAGTGTCATTACTGCCGAACACAGCATCAGGTAAGACCATACCACCAGCGCATTGGTTGCCAACAGGACGGTCCAGGCCGCGAATTGCAAACCAGGTTGCATCACACCGGGAAGCATCTGCTGCCCCAGCCACCAGGTCAACGCATCCTTCGCGGCCGCAAGTTGCATCAGGCCCAGCAGGAGAGCGCTTGCCGCCTGCTGCCGTCCTGCCTCGGACAGCATGGCCTCGGTCAGCGTCAACGCACCGAAGTCAGGATAGGACTGGAACGTTGCGGCCAACGCCAATCCGACGAAGAGCAGCAGAAAATTTGCCGCCAATGCCAGCCGCAGGGCGAGTACCGGTCGGAACCGGGGCACCGCATGTGCTGCCAGGCGCCGCTCCCAGAACAGCCTCAGCAACACCAGTGCCGGCACGTTCACCACGAACCCGATCAGCAGGAGTGACCCGGTCGATCGGATCACGGCGACGAGCAGGATCGCCGCGAGCGGCACGGCAGCCAGCAGCGAGACCAGTGCCAGGCCCGCGCCGCCCCGCAGCCACCGATACCAGGGGCTTTCCCCGCGCAGAGCCCCGGAGAGGAAGATTCGTCGGCGGACAATGGCGCGCAACCAACTGCCAGCGGTCATCAGAACAGCCGTTCCCAGCACCGTTGCCAGAAAGGCACGGTCCGACAGCGTGGATCCATATCGGCTGGCCAGGAACAGCAGGAAGGGCACAGGCAGGAGCCAGAGCATGTCGTTCAGCGCCGCACGAATCCATGCTACATCCTGCCCCGATGCCATGTGTTCAACCCGACCCGAGCGCGAACCCGATCCAGGCCAACGAGACCACGATCAGCAACACCACGGCCGCCAGGCTGGGCAGCGCGCCACCACGGATCATATCCAGCACGACCAATCGGTCGCTGCCGAAGATGATCGCATTCGGTGGCGTCGCGACCGGCAGCATGAAAGCGGCGGATGCCGCCAGCGCGACGGGCACGGCCAGCAGCAGCGGCGCGGCTTGCGCCTGCAGCGCCAGGGCCGCGACCAGCGGCAATAGCGTCGCTGCGGTCGCGGTGTTGCTGGTAACGTGACTCAGGGTCATCGTCAAAACTATCACTCCGGTAACCAGCACCCAGAACGGCAAATCCACCGCTCCGTGCAGCGTCTGCGCGGTCAGCGCCGCGAGTCCGCTTCCCTCGATCGCCGCACCAAGGCTGAGCCCACCACCGACGAGTAAAAGAACCCCCCACGGCAGATCGCGGGTATTCTCCCAGGCGAGAAGACAGCGCTGTTCGGGCCGACCGGAAGGCATGATAAACAACATCGACGCACCCAGAATGGCAATGCCGGCATCGGTGAGATCCAGCGCGAGCCATTGATTCAACAAGGGCCGGAACAGCCAGGCCAGGGCCACCAGCACGAACACCACCGCGACCCGCCGTTCGGCCGGAGACCAGGCTCCAAGGTCCTCGCGCTGGCCCGCAAGCAGATCACCCAGCCCTGACAAGCGGATTCGGTGTACCGGAAAAACCCAGTGGGTCAGGGACCACCAGGTGAACAGGAGCCACGTCGCCGATATCGGCACACCCATGATCAGCCATTGCACGAACCCGATCTCCAGATCGTAGCGCTCGTTCAG
>SLHN01000295.1 GCA_007136145.1 Thioalkalivibrio sp. | reverse complement strand
GGCAGCGCCGGAACCAGTCGAGATCACGACCGGAGCCGACGAAACGGCACCGGTCCCGCAACGGGTCGAGACGCCACCCGCGCCGCCGGAACCGGTCGCGCAACCGTCCGCCGCAACCATCATGGCCAGGGGCCTCGAAGCCGCGCGCGCCGTCCCCGGCGAAACACAGCCGATGTTGTCCCGGGCGACACGCACCCTCTATCTGGACACCCTGTCGGCACGGGCCGCTCCAGAGGCCGCGTATCTCGAGGCATGGATTCGCAAGGTTGAGCGAATCGGCAACCTGAACTACCCCGACGAGGCGCGTCGGCGTAGCCTTTCGGGCTCACTGGTTCTTTCGGTGCGACTGAATTCCGAGGGGGAACTCCAGGATATCGCCATTGCTCAAAGCTCCGGCGAGCCAATCCTCGACCAGGCCGCGATTCGGATCGTCGAACTTGCCCAGCCCTTTGCGCCGTTCACGGACAGCATGCGCGAACAATACGACCATCTGGTCATCACTCGAACCTGGGCATTCCGGCGTGACCGGGTCGAGCGCGTGCGATGAGCATCAACGCGCGAAAAGTCGTTGCCTCCCTTGCGGGCGCGGCGCCATCGGCTGATACTCTGGCCATGGACAATTCCACATCCAAGATGACGTCCGAAGGACTCCGCGATCACTTCCTGATCGCCATGCCGAGCCTGCAGGATGGCTACTTCGACCACTCTGTGACCTACATCTGCGAGCATGGCGACGAAGGGGCAATGGGCCTGGTGATCAACCAACCCATCGACCTGACGCTTCAGCAGGTACTGCGCCAACTCGATATCGATCCCGTCGCCGGCGCCGCTGATCAGCGGGTGTTTCGAGGCGGCCCCGTGCAACCCGAACATGGCTTCGTGCTGCATTCGGACGAATCCCAATGGCACGGGACCCGTAAACTGCCCAATGGACTGGGACTGACCACTTCACGCGACATTCTCGAATCCATGGCCCTGAACCACGGCCCCAAGCAAAGCCTCGTGGCCCTCGGCTACGCGGGCTGGGGGCCGGGACAGCTCGAGGCCGAAATCGCCGAGAACGCCTGGCTGGTGGGCCCCTCCAGCCGATCGATCCTGTTTTCGCTGCCCCCTGACGAGCGTTGGAACGCAGCGGCGCAACTCATGGGCATCGACATGAATCTGATCAGTCAGGCTGCCGGACACGCCTGAACGTGCGGCTGATGGCCTTCGATTATGGCAACCGCCGTATCGGCATCGCCATCGGCGATCGGCTCACTGGCAGTGCCCGTGGTCTGGCTACGGTTCCCTCGGGCCGCGCCGATACCTCCGTGACGATCGGGACCCTGGTCAGGGAATGGCGACCGGATGCGTTTGTTGTCGGATGGCCCACACGCGCCGACGGTCAACCGACGTCGCTGGGACCGGCGATCCGCAGCTTCGGCGAGGAACTCGGCCACACTCACGGACTGCCGGTATACTGGGCCGATGAACGGCTGAGTTCGCATATGGGGCGCGAACGCACCCGGCGCCACGGCAATGACCCGGGGCTCGATGCCCATGCTGCCGCCATCATTCTGGAAGGCTGGTTAATGGAGAACGCTCACAATGCCTGATATCGACTCCCTTCTGGACAGCATGGCCGAACAGACACGGCGCCATTTCGATCAGCGCGGCGTCGAGCAACCGATCGTGGTAGGGATCCATTCGGGCGGTGTCTGGATCGCCGAAGCGCTGCGCAAGCGCTTGGGCTACAGCCGGCCGATGGGCAAGCTCGACATCAGCTTCTACCGGGACGATTTCTCGCGCATTGGCATGCACCCTCAAGTGCGCCCCTCGGAACTTCCCGAGGAACTCGACAACGAACATGTACTGCTGGTGGATGATGTGCTGTTCACGGGGCGCACCATCCGCGCGGCACTGAATGAGCTGTTCGACTATGGCCGACCGGCCTCGGTCACGCTGGCCGTATTGGTGGAGCGCGACGGACGCGAATTACCGGTCCAGGCCACGATCGTGGGCGCTCATTTCGAGTTGGCACCGGGCGAACAGATCAAGCTGCGAGGGCCCGACCCGCTGCGCCTGGAACGGGTTCAGTTGGAGAACGGGCGTTGATCACAGAGGCCTTTCCCGCCGCCCATCTGCCGCAACCCGGACCCCTGCCCAACGATCTGCAGCTCACTCCCGACGGGCAATTACGCCACCTGTTGACGATCGAAGGGCTCAACCGCGAGTTGCTGACCGAGATCCTGGACAATGCCGAGTCGTTCGCGAACATGAACGAAAAGGCAGTCAAGAAGGTGCCCCTGCTGCGCGGCAAGACGGTCGTGAATCTCTTTTTCGAGCCGAGCACGCGCACCCGCACCACCTTCGAACTGGCGGCCAAGCGCCTTTCCGCCGACGTGCTGAACATCAACGTCAGCACCTCATCGGCGACCAAGGGCGAAAGCCTGCTGGATACCCTGCGCAACATCGAGGCGATGAACGTGGACATGTTCGTCGTGCGGCATCAACAAAGCGGCGCCGCCCATTTCATGGCACGTCACGTGGAACCCGGGATCAGCGTTCTGAATGCCGGGGATGGTCGCCACGCCCATCCCACGCAAGCCCTGCTCGACATGTTCACCATTCGCCGGTTCAAGGGCGACTTCACCCGGCTCAGGATCGCGATCGTCGGAGACATCCTGCATTCGAGGGTTGCCCGATCGCAGATCCATGCACTGAACATCCTGCAGGCCGGCGAGGTCCGCGTGGTTGCGCCGCACTCGCTGCTGCCGGCTCATGTCGAGGATCTCGGCGTGCACGTGTTCCACAATCTCGAGGAGGGCCTGCACGAAGTCGATGTCGTGATCATGCTGCGACTGCAGCGGGAACGCATGGAACACGCGCACCTGCCCTCAGAGCACGAGTACTTTCAGCTCTTCGGTCTTACCCAACGGCGTCTGCTCACCGCGAGGCCCGACTGCCTGGTGATGCATCCCGGCCCGGCAAACCGGGGGGTGGAAATCGACTCCGCGGTCGCCGACGGTGCCCAGTCGGTGATCCTGCGACAGGTCACGTTCGGGATCGCGGTACGCATGGCGGTGATGTCCATGGTCATGGGAATCCGTAGCGCATGAGTGTCCTGATCGATAACGCCCGAGTGATCGACCCGGCCAGCGGGTTCGACCGGGTTGCGCCGGTCTGTATCCAGGGCAGCGAGATCCTTGCGCTTGGCGAGATCCCGGAAGGCTTCGAGCCGCGCCGGCGAATCGATGCCTCCGGACTCTGGCTGTTTCCGGGCCTGATCGACCTGTCCGCCCGTCTACGCGAACCCGGCGAGGAGCACAAGGCAACCATCGCCAGCGAAACTCTCGCGGCGGCACGCGGGGGCATAACAACGGTGGTGATGCCACCGGATACCGATCCACCAGTGGATTCACCCGCCGAAGTGGAGCTGATCGCACGCCGTGCCGAGCAGGCCTGTGGCGTACGCGTGAAGACGATGGGGGCACTGACCCGCGGCCTCAATGGCGAACAACTCGCCGAACTCGCCGCACTGAAACGCGCCGGAGTCGTCGCGGTCAGCAATGCCCATCGCCCCCTGGTCAGCCCTCTGGTGCTGCGCCGGGCCATGGAATACGCGGCGACCTTTGATCTGATAGTCGCGCTGTCGGCCCAGGATGCAGCCCTCGCCGGCTCTGGCTGCGTCCATGAAGGCGCGGTTTCAACCCGGCTCGGCCTGCCTGGAATCCCCGAGGCCGCGGAAACCGCGGCACTGGGAATGATCCTCGCCCTGGTCGAACAGACCGGTGCCCGTGTACACGTGAACCGTTTATCGACCCGACGCGGCGCCGAAATGATCGCGAAGGCCCGGGCTGACGGCCTGCCGGTCTCGGCTGACGTCGCCGCGCACCAACTGTTTCTGACCGAAGTGGACGCCGCCGACTTCAACCCCCTGTGTCACGTGATCCCCCCGCTACGTACGCAACGCGATCGCGAAGGCCTGCGGGAAGCGGTCGCCCGGGGCGACATTGCCGCGATCTGTTCCGACCACCAACCGCACGAAGGTGACAGCAAACTGGGGCCATTCGCCGAAACCCGCCCTGGGATCAGTGCCCTCGAGACGCTGTTGCCGCTGACCCTGCGCCTGGTCGAGGACGGCTTGTTGCCATTGGCCGATGCCCTGGCACGCGTCACCTCGGGCCCGGCTGCGATCCTGCGACTTACCACAGGCTCCCTCGCACGCGGCGCCCCCTCGGACTTCGTGCTCTTCGACCCGGAAGGCCACACCGAAATCAGCCGGGAAACCTGGCTCAGCGCCGGTACCAATACCCCATTCGTGGGCTGGCGCTTTTCCGGTCACGTCACCGAAACCTGGGTCGCCGGGCGCTCCGCATGGACCATGCCCATGGAGGTTGCAGCATGAATACCGAACCCGACCGCAGCCATCGCGGCAGCATCTTCCTGCAGGACGATGCCGAAATCCTCGAACATGTCGCCTACCCAGGCGATCAATGGGTTCTGAAACTAAGGGCCCCGGAGTGCGCCGCGCGAGCCCGGCCAGGGCAATTCGTGCACCTGCAGTGCGACCCACGGCTGCCCATGCGCAGACCGCTTTCAATCCAGCGTGCGCATCCGGAACAGGGCTGGGTGGAATTCCTCTACAAGACCGTTGGAGAGGGGACATCGGCATTGAGCCGACAATCGGTTGGCTCCCGCCTCAGCGTGCTGGGTCCGATTGGCCGGCCGTTTGTTCTGAACCCGGAGCGGCCATTGCGACTGCTTCTGGGTGGCGGCGTTGGCATCCCCCCGATGATTTTTCTTGCCGACTACCTGCGTCAGCAGGGTCAGGCGGGCCGGACACACGCAATTCTGGGCTCCGAGGTGCCGTTCCCGTTCCGGCCACGACCTGCGGAAATTCTCTGGCCAGATCTGCCCGACGGCGCCATTGCCACCATGCCGCTGCTCGACGACTGGGGGATTGCCTGCCGGCTGACTTCACGGGCCGGGATTCCAGGTGCCCACGCAGGGTTCGTGACCGATCTCGCGCGACCATGGCTGGCCAGCCTTGATCCGGCACTGCTGGATCAGGTCGAGATCCATGCCTGCGGGCCACACGCGATGCTGGAGGCCTGTGCGGCGCTCGCAACCGAATTCGGCCTACCGTGCCAGGTATCGTTGGAGGAATACATGGCGTGTGCCGTCGGCGGCTGCGCGGGATGCACCGTTGCCGTGCGTACACCGAAAGGAGTCAGCATGCAACGCGTTTGCGTCGACGGGCCGGTGTTCAGTGCGGAGACCGTTTTCCCGGCACCCTGAGCACTGCGGGGAACACCCGTGCCTACCCTCCTCGCCGGGACACGCACAGTGTCATGACGCGCGGCACGATATGTGGCTCATGGGGAGCGGAATTCATCATCTTCCTCGGCCTCGAAGCTATTGATACCACCGCCGAAATTGAGCCGCCATTCGAGGTCGGCCCGGGAGTCGGCCTTGGACAGGGCTTCCTCGAGTTCCACCTTCCCTTCCTTGTACAAGCGGTACAGGGCCTGGTCAAAGGTCTGCATGCCGTCCTTGGAGCCCTTCTGCATCGCTTCCTTGATCTCGCCGATCTTCTCCTCGCGGACCAACTCGGAAATATACGGTGTGTTCACCATCACCTCGAGAGCCGCGACCCGCCCGCCCTGCGGTGTCTTCAGCAGGCGCTGGGCTACGATGGCGCGCAGATTCAGGGAGAGATCGGCCAGGATCTGTCCCCGGAAATCCTCGGGAAACAGGTTGATGATCCGATCCAGCGCCTGGTTGGCACTGGTCGCGTGCAGCGTCGTCAGCACGAGGTGGCCCGTATCGGCATAGGTGAGCGCCGCACGCATCGTCTCACGGCTGCGTATCTCTCCCACCATGATCACATCGGGCGCCTCGCGCATACCGTCCTGCAGGGCCTGATCATAACTGGGTGTATCCAGACCCACCTCCCGCTGACCAACGATCGAGCGCCGGTGCTGAAACAGGAACTCGATCGGATCCTCCACGGTGAGGATGTGTCCGCTTTCATTACGCGCACGATGATCGATCATTGCAGCAAGAGTGGTCGACTTGCCGGTTCCGGTTGAGCCGACGATCAGGACCAAGCCGTTGCGGTGCATTGCCAACGTCTTGAGAACCGGGGGCAGACCGAGTTCCTCGAAGGTCGGGATCTCCAGACGGATATGCCGGATGACCATCGCAACCTCGCCACGCTGGCGATAAACGTTGACCCGGTAACGGCCCATCCCGGGACGGGAAATGCCGAAATTCACCGAGTGGTCAGCGGCGAAGCGTTCGTGATTCAGCGGCGACATGATCTCACCGGCTATATGCTCGACCGCTCCCGGCTCCAGAGGCGATTGCGACAGCGACCGGACCTGTCCGTCGATCTTGATGCAAATCGGGGCTCCGGTCAGGAAGAACAGGTCGGATGCGCTCTTCTGCGCCATCAGCTTCAGGTAAGGATCGATTTGCATGCCGGTCATCGGCGCTTCACCTCGGAACGAAATCTTCGGGACGGTCGGATACGGCAAGACCGGACAGGTCATCCATTACATCCGGCTCCTTGTCCCGACGTGCGCGCTTGCTGTCGAGCTTGATCCTCAACCGGAGATCATTCATCGAATCGGCATTCCGGATCGATTCCGAATAGCTGATGAGTCCGGTCTCGTACAGGTCGAAAAGCGCCTGGTCAAAGGTCTGCATGCCCTGTTCGCGGGACCGAGCCATCAACTCCTTCATCTTGTGGACCTCGCCTTTCAGGATCAGGTCCGACATCAATGGCGTATTGATCAGGATTTCCACGGCGGGTACACGTCCCTCGCCGGCCTGACGACGTACCAGGCGCTGTGACACGACGGCCTTCAGATTCAACGACAGATCCATCAACAATTGCGGGCGACGATCCTCGGGAAAGAAGTTGATGATGCGGTCCAAAGCCTGGTTGGTGCTGTTCGCGTGCAAGGTCGAGAGGCAAAGATGGCCTGTCTCGGCAAAAGCCACGCCGTAGTCCATGGTTTCCCGATCGCGGATCTCACCGATGAGGATCACATCCGGTGCCTGGCGCAGGGTGTTCTTCAGCGCTATCTCATAGCTTTCCGTGTCCACCCCCACTTCCCTCTGGGTGATGATGCTCTTCTCATGCCGGTGCACGAATTCGATCGGATCCTCAATGGTCACGATATGGTCGGCGGCATTTCGGTTGCGCACGCCCACCATGGCTGCCAGCGATGTCGATTTGCCCGACGACGTCGCGCCCACGAAGATGACCAGGCCGCGTTTGGTCATCGCCAGATCCCGCAACTGCGGGGGCATG
>SLHN01000176.1 GCA_007136145.1 Thioalkalivibrio sp. | reverse complement strand
CCCACTGCCACGAGCTTCACTTGGGACATCTTCGCGTTCGCTGGCGATGCCTCCGGTGATCCCATTACCGGGGGGACTGATGGCGCGGGCAATCCGCTTACGGAAGACAACAAGTTCAGTTCGCCCGATGGTCTGTGGATCGATCCAGACAGCCGTATCTGGATTCAGATGGACATGAGCGAGTCGGTCATGAATGTGAGCCCGACCTACGCGATGATGGGCAACAACGGCATGTTGGCCGCCAACCCATTTACAGGCGAGATCCGGCGGTTCCTCACCGGCAGCCTCGGGCAGGAGATCACCGGCGTGATCACCACCCCCGATCAGCGGACGATGTTCATCAACCAGCAACACCCGGGTGCGACGGTTTCTCCGGAGGATTTCGCCACGGGTGACATCGCAGGCAAGGGCAACTGGCCGTTGGGTGGCAACAACTACGGCCGCTCGGCAACGGTTGTGATCACCAAGGATGACGGTGGTGTGATCGGCACCTGACCGAAACGCGCGATTCGCCAGAATCCGTCGCGATACCCGTAATCGGGAGATTCGAGGGCGACGCCCGGCCAAGTCCGGTGTCGCCCTTTCGTTTTCTCCCCCCTTGGCAAACGGGAACCATTGGGACGAACATTCCTTACTCCCTCCCGCACGGCCCGGTACGGTACCCTTGAGCACTGGCATGCGCTCCGGCAGACTCAGGAACCGCTGTGGCTCCAAGCCGACGGCCAGGCGTCGCCGGGTCATGCCCGATTTGCGGCCTGCGTCAACGCTGCAGCCCAGCCGTCGTTCAATCGACCGCGATTCCAATCGGATGGAGAACGAGATGGCGAGGTCTTTTCGCGACTGTGTGGAGCACTTTCCACTATCGATATTTGCGTTGGTAATGGGGATCGCGGGGCTGGGGCTGGGACTGCGCAACTGGGGTGATTACGGGGGGCCGACCTGGCTTGGCGAGCCAGTATTGATGCTTGCCTGGCTGGTCTTCTTCCTGCTCGGCATGCTGTTCATTTTCAAGGCCGTGCGTTATCCCGCCGAGACGATCATTGATCTGCGCCACCCGGTCCGGCTGAATTACCTCGCGGCGATCTCGATCTCCATCGTGCTGATGAGCATGATCCTGCGGGTCCACGAGCCGCGGCCGGCACTGGGGATCTTCGCTCTCGGCGCCAGCTTCCATCTGATCGTGACGATTCTGGTCGTGAATTTCTGGATGCACCACGCGCGCTTCGCGATCACACAGGTCAACCCGGCGTGGTTCATTCCCGCGATGGGCAACATGCTGATCCCGATTCCGGCAGTGGCGTTCGGGTTCGTCGAGGTGGGGTGGTTCTTCTTCAGCATCGGCATGTTGTTCTGGGCGATTCTGATGACGATCGTCTTCTATCGCATCCTGTTCCACGAGCCGCTGGCCGCCCGCGTTCTGCCGACGCTGTACATCCTGATCGCGCCGCCCGCGGTGGGTTTCGTCGCCTACGTCCGCCTGACCGACGGGCTGGATGGCTTCGCCCGGATTCTTTTCTTCATTGCGTTGTTTCTGACGATCCTGCTGTTTACCCGCGTACGTGGGCAGGCGCAGGTCCCGTTTTCGCTGGCGAACTGGTCCTACACCTTCCCGCTTGCGGCAATGAGCATCGCCCTGATGGAAATGGCCGAGTGGACCGACCATATCGCCTACCTCTGGGCGGGCCTGGCCCTGTTGCTGTTCGTCGCCGTGCTGGTGCTGGTCTTCCTGTTCATGACCGTGCGCGCCGGAATCCTGGGTGACTTCTGCCGCGCTGAAGACCCCTGATCGCTTGATCACTGCTGGTTTCCGGCAACCGCCTTGGATGCCTGTGGGGTTGTCTTATTCCTGGAGAGAGTGGTGGATGTGACCCGCCCGTGAACCATGCACATCGGCTCTCGCCTGAGCACTCCGTGCAATCGGTTTGGTCGGGCGCGGACCTACCATCCGATCGCTTCGGGCAGCCAGAGAGCGACGCCGGGGAACGCGATCAGCAGCGCCTGGATCGCGAGGTCCGGGAGAGGCCGGGACGATGCCGTGTCCGACGCTTGAAGTCCAGACTTGAGTTTCAGACCCGGGCGCGCCGGTTCCGCGAGCATCGCCACGAATGGTATAGCGATCATTCGCGAAGCGCCTTGGCGGTTTGCTGTAACCTTTGTGTAACGTCACTGTTATCTAATGGCGGCGGATTCGAAAGCGGACAACCTGATGAGCATCCATATTCTCCTGGTCGAAGACGACACTGCCGTGCGGGAAGTCCTGTCGCTGCCCCTGCAGAAAGCGGGGTTCGACGTGACTGAAGCCACGGATGTACGGCAGGCTCGACATTCCCTGCTGGAACGGGTCCCGGACCTGATCCTGCTCGACTGGATGCTTCCCGATGTCAGCGGCGTCGACTGGGCGCGCGATCTGAAGAACGCACCGCATACTCGCAGCATTCCGATCATCATGCTTACCGCACGTGGCGAGGAGGAGGATCGTGTTCGCGGACTCGAAGTCGGAGCCGACGACTACGTGACCAAGCCGTTCTCGCCGCGTGAACTGATCGCTCGCATCCGGGCTGTCCTGCGGCGCACGTCGCCGACGACCAGCGACGAACCCGTCGAGGTCGAAGGGTTGCGCCTGGACCCGGTCAGTCATCGGGTCACGGTGCATGGCAATACTCTCGACATGGGGCCGACCGAGTATCGGCTGCTGCATTTTTTCCTGACTCATCAGGATCGAGTGTTCACCCGGGGTCAGTTACTCGATAACGTATGGGGGACCAACGTTTATGTCGAGGAACGCACGGTTGATGTGCATATTCGCCGGCTGCGCATGGCACTTGCCGATTCCGGACACGATGGCCTGGTGCAGACGATTCGCGGCGCCGGCTATCGGTTCTCACCGCAGCGCTGATACGCTCCCGTTCCTGTCGGGTGCATCGATTGCCCCGGCGGCCATGGATGAATGCCCTTGCGACCCGAGATGAAGCCCCGCAATCCCTGGCCCGCGGCCTATGCCAGGTTCGTGCTTGCCCTGGTGGCACTGCTGCTGATCGGCTGGGGCACGGGACAGTGGCTGCTCGTGCTCCTGCTGGCGGCCACTGGCGTGCTCGTCTGGGACTTCGTGAATCTGCGTCGCCTGGAGCACTGGCTGCGGTTGACGCGGAAGCTGGATCCACCCCAGTCGGCCGGCCTCTGGGGAGAGATCTTCGATGGCTTGCACCGCATGCGCCGGCGCGCCCGCGATCGCGACAAACAGCGCCGTAGCCTGGTGCGAAACTACCGTGATTCAATCCGGGCCATGCCCGATGCGACCGTCGTTCTGCGCAGCGATTTCCGTATCGATTGGTGCAATCAGGCGGCCCGGCAAATGCTTGGGCTGCAGTGGCCACGCGACGAAGGACAGCGGATCAGCAATATCTTCCGGCATCCGGAATTCGTCGCTTTCCTGGCGCGGTATTCGCGCGAAGCGCGTTCGCTGTCGCTGCCTTCGCCAGTGGATGGGCGGCTGTGGCTCGAGGTTCGGTTGATTCCGTATGCGAAGAAGCGTCACCTGCTTCTGGCCCGGGATACGACGGCGCTACGGCGCCTGGAAACCATGCGCAGTGATTTCGTCGCCAACGTATCGCACGAACTCCGGACCCCGCTGACCGTCGTTTACGGTGTGACCGAGACGTTGGAGGACGAAATCAGCGATTACCCGGAACTGACCCGCTCGGTGCAATTGCTCAGGGAACAGGCCGAACGCATGAAACACCTCGTCGATGATCTTCTGCTGCTCTCCCGGCTGGAGACCGGTGACGGCCCGCGGGCTGGGGATTGGGTGGACGTCCCGGCAATGCTGGACGGTGTGGTCGAGGAGGCCCGGCTTCTCTCGGGTGACCGGCATCATCAGATCGATCTCGACGCCACCCCTGGGCTGTCGCTGCTGGGGAACGAGAGGGAACTGCGCAGCGCCTTCGCGAATCTCGTGTTCAACGCCGTGCACTACACGCCGGAGGGAGGTCGGATCCATGTGCGCTGGTTCGCGGATTCGGCGGGCGGGTATTTCGAGGTTGCCGATACGGGTATCGGCATCGCCGCGCAACATATCGATCGTCTGACCGAGCGCTTCTACCGCGTCGACAACGGGCGTTCGAAAAGTCGCGGAGGCACAGGCCTGGGTCTGGCGATCGTCAAGCACGTACTGATGCGTCATGGTGCTCAACTCAAGATCGACAGCAAACCCGGCGAGGGCAGCAGGTTCACCTGCCGTTTCCCGACGCGGAGCTTGCGGCAGCCGCTCAAACCGCCGGCCGCGGCAGGTGACGAAGTTGTGAACCGGTAGTGCTGGTGCCGACCGGTCCCGATGCGAAGCAAATCTGAAGCCTGGAGTGTGCTGATGTTCTTTTCCTGGAATCCGATGGCCTGGCGCGGCCAGAAGACGATGACCGGTGCGTGGCGGTGGCGGTTGTCGCTGGCTGTCGTTTTCTTCTCCACCGCGGCTGCCGCGGAGCCTTCGGGCATGCAGTCCGTGGACGATCCGGAGGCGCGCGCTCATGTTCATATGGCCCAGGATCCACCGGACTGGAGCGCGGCCCGGGACGCTTTCGCCGAAGCGGCTGATTCGGGATCGTCAACCGCAATGGCCTATCTCGGCTGGATCCACGAAGAGGGACACGGGGTGCCGCGCGATGGCGGCAAGGCCGCCAAGTGGTATGGCCGGGCGGCAATGGCGGGTGCCGACGATTTCGCGGTCAAACTGGGCTGGATGTATCTGGGCGGGCAGGGCGTCGACAGCAATCGCGATCTGGCCGAGCACTGGTTCCGCCACGCTATCGACGCCGGGCATGGGCCGGCTCGAATCGCCTGGGCTTCGGTATTGATCGCCGACGCGCAGGGTGGTCTGAATCCGGAATCGGTGTTCGAGGCCCGGGAACTGCTCGAAGTCGCGCTCGACGAGGGCTTCGAACTGGCTTCGTATTTTCTGGCCCGTCTTTTCATCGAGGGGATTGGCGCGCATCCGGTCGAGGACGACATGGCGGCCTACTACACGCGGATCGGCGCGGAATCGGGAGACTCGCGCATGCAGGGCTGGCTGGCGCTGATGTTTGCCGAGGGCCGTGGTGTCGAGCGCAACCTGGTGCAGGCGTCGAAATGGGCCAATCTGGCTGCGGCAAACGGCGATCGCATGGGCGAGGATCTGCGCCTGGTGTTGGAGCAGGAGCTCGAGCCGGAGGCGGTGCAAGAGGCTCGTCGGCTCGCCGTCGAGTGGGCACTGGAACAGCGTTGAGGGAGCCGGGATGCTACGGGTAATTTTGTTCAGCCTGCTGGCGCTGTTCGTGGTGTTCATCGTCGCGCAGTCGATGGGTCTGACCCCCGAGCAGATCGAGGACCAGATTCTGCTGGCCGACCTGAACGCCGAGGATGGCGCGGCATACCGGGAATCGAACCGGCAGCGGCCCGGAGTCGTGACCATGCCCAATGGCTTGCAGGTCGAGTTGATCAGGACCGGCGATGGCCCGGTCCCGATGATCGACGACTGGGTCAGCGTGCATTACCGGGGCTGGCATGTCGATGGGCGGGAGTTCGAGAACTCCTGGCGCCGCGGCGAGCCTGCGACGGTGCCGGTGGAGAAGACGATTCCCGGATGGCGGCAGGTGCTGGAATCGATCCCGGTGGGGTCGCATGTGCGCGTGGTCATTCCTCCCGAACTCGCCTACGGCCGGCCCGGTGGCGGTCGGATCGGGCCGGAGGAGACGCTGATTTTCGAACTGGAGCTGCTCGCCCTCGTGGAACTGGAACCGTCGGCAGAGCCGGAGGAATGGGAAAAGCCGGTGCCCGGTCTGCGCTGACGGCTGGTGGTTGAATCGACGGGCGGGGCGCCGAAACCATGGCTGGCAACTGGACTTCAATGTGGCTTGTCGTTGCCTGGGCATTCGCGCTGGCCCTGGTTCTGGCGCTGGTCGTCGGAATGCTGTGGCTGCGCCTGCGCCGGATCCGGCTTCAGGTCGAGGCACGTTACCTTCAGGCGGTTGCGGAACATTGCCATTCGGGGCGTGCTCGGGATGCCGCTGAACGATTCGCCACGTTTCCCGGCGAGCAGGTGCGGAAACTGCTTTATAGCCTGTCGGGTCCGGGCCTGATCGTGAGCCCCGCGACCTGGCGATCCGGGGGCTGGCTGCGCTACGACGGCGATGATCGGGAGCGGTCGATGTCAGCTCGGACATGGTGTGTTCCCGGACGCTGGTGGGCGCAGATCCGCCGGGTGCGTCTGCGGGCATTCGGCTGGATCGACGAGATTCACGAGGTCGAACATGGCCAGGTGCGCAGTCACTACTGGTGGTTTGGTCTGTACCGGGTCGACCGGCCCGGCTTCGGTCCATCGCAACTGGCGCTTCAGGCGCAGGCGATCGGTGAAACGGCGATGGTTCCCTGGGGTTGGTTTGTCGATGATGCGATCGACTGGCGAGCCGCCGATGGGAAGGAGCCGTGGCGAGGGCGTGTCCTGGCAACGGGGCAGGAGGTTCGCCTGTTCCTGGACCCTGCCGGCCGGCCGACGGCGATCGAACTGTGGGGGCTCGGCGCGCCTGGATGCATGCGCGTGGAACTTGGCGGCTGGTCCTGGTCAGGGCGAGCGTTGTTGCCGGACCGACTGCGTCTGATCGAGAACTTCGGCAGCGTCAACGAGTTTGTTCGCCATGAAGTGCGTCTGGCGGAGCCGGAACGCGTTCCGCTCGCATCCCGCGGGTCCGATCGTTGAGACGGCCGGGGCGCCTGTCATGTTTTTGTCACATTATGGTCATATCGTTGTGATCCAGGGGCGTGATACTGCTCGCCGCGAATCAACGGCACTGGCTCGAACGCCTGCCCTGTTCGTGACCACCATTCCAACTGAGGAATCATGATCATGACGATGAAGAATTCACTGGTCCTGGGCGTTGTCGCGGCCCTGGGCGTTTCCGTTTCAGTGGCGACCGCCGACGTCGATCCGAACCTTCCGAGCTACGAGCGTGTGTCCGGGGTCTCCGGCAACCTGAGCTCGGTCGGTTCCGACACGCTGAACAACCTGATGACCCTGTGGGCGGAAGAGTTCGCGAATCACTATCCGAACGTGAACATCCAGATCCAGGGTGCCGGCACCTCGACTGCCCCCCCGGCACTGACCGAGGGTACCTCGAACTTCGGGCCGATGAGCCGCCCGATGCGTGACTCCGAGCAGCGCTCCTTCGAGGAACGCCATGGCTATCCGGCCACGCTGGTTCCGGTTGCGATCGACATGATCGCGGTGTACGTGAACAAGGACAACCCGGTCGAGACGCTGACCATGCAGCAGGTGGACGCGATCTTCTCGGCCACCCGTG
>SLHN01000066.1 GCA_007136145.1 Thioalkalivibrio sp. | reverse complement strand
CGCCTGTCCCGGTATCTGGACGAGGCTGGTGCGCTGATCCAGTTGGCGCAGCGCACCGGTTCCGACCCGGTGGCGGACTTCCAGCGGATCATCGACGAGGATCTGCTACCGGGGGCGTTCGCCGGACCGGACTGGAAAGCCCTGCTTCCCGCGTCGCTGGCCGCGGAGCTCGATGCCAGGGGTGGCGAGAAAGCGGCCTTCCAGATCCTGCGGCGGGAGTATGGCGATGGTCTCCTGCGCGCCCTGTTCACGGCTGGGTTCGTCCAGCAAGGTTGGTCACGCCGCGATGCAGCGCGCACTACGTGGACCGCCTTGGGACTCGACTATGAAGCCCGGCCCCGCATTGCCCTCGCATTGCAGGAACTCTTCAGGTGGATGGATACGCAGGTACGGGAGCGGGAGTGGCCAAATGCGCGTGGCCAATTCTCGATTGCCAATCACTGCGTTGACTTCACCTTCGTAACTCCGGAGCAACGCGGTAACCGGGTCGAGGTCGATCCAGGCAAGACCACCACCAGCCCGGGTTCATCAAAGTGGCTTCGCTGTACGGTCATCTGATGTATCGTGTGTTACACCGGTGCCGTTGCCGTGCGACTGGGACCGGCCACATCGCGGCGGGGAGAGGCTGAATGAGTGCCTACGAGTGCAACACCTGTGGTTTTCTCTACGATGAAGCCGAAGGGCTTCCGGATGAGGGGATCCCACCGGGAACCCGGTGGGAAGACATTCCGGAGGACTGGGTCTGTCCCGAGTGCGGTGCCACAAAGGCAGACTTCACACCGATCGGGTTCGATTGACCAACGAGCCGTGTCGAGGCAGAGATGACCTTGCAATCGGAGTAGGTGCGTCCATACTCCAGGGAACAAGATGCGATGGAGGCCAGGCATGTTTCTCAAGGACATCAGCAACGGCCACCTGGTTGAGGTTCTGGATACGGGCGAGCTGTTTGATCCATCGGCAACGCATTTCCAGGGTCGTTACAATTGGGGCGAGGATCTTCCTGAACCTGAACCCTTCGCCAAGGCCAACGTAGCGTTCCCATCGGGCGAACCATTGCCACGTTGCTGGCTCGACATGCATTACCGGGACGACGAATTGCGCAGGTGAAGGGTTCTGGCCGCTCCCCGCGTCGGCTTGGTCAATGAACTCATGGGAGCCTGTCGGTACCCGTTTCAATGCCGTTCCCGGGATGGCTTGAGTTGCTTCACGAGCCCGCGTGCCTCGGCCTCGTGCCCGGCAGGCACCGGGATACGCAGATGCATCCATGCGCGATGGGTGGCGAGTGTCTTCGGATCCGAAACCTGCAGCTGGGAGTAGGCGAGTTCCAGCAGCGGTCGCGGCTGGTCGATGTAACGCACTGACTCGAGCCGGGCGGTCCATGCGCGCCAGAAGTGGGTCTGTCCGCCAAGGTACAGAAGATCCTTGCCGATGTGCGCCTCGAACGGTCCCCGCAGCAGGCGTCGGCGGGAGAGCCGGGGTGCCAGGATGGCAGCCAGAGCCACCAGCACGAACACACCGGCAAGACCCGCGGCTACCACCAGCGCATCTTCCAGATCAACGAAGAGCATGAACGCACCCCCAACCAGCAGCATCATGATTCCGATCATCCACAGCGTCGCGCGCGCCGATTGCCGGCGTTCACCGTATTCAGCGTGCACGAAGTCGCGCCATTCCTCCGGGGTGTAAATCCAGTGTGCAATCCGGCCATCGCCCTGCAGGAGTCGCTGCAGTTGGCGGTACTGGCCGGCGAACATGGCGCTGGTGATCAGGCCGGTGAGCGCCAGCAACAGGCCGATCATGCTGGACGCCATTGGCAATCCCATGTCGCCCTCCCAGATGCCATAGACATGAGGCAGGAGCAGCAGCATGACGCCGGTTACCAGCATCATCAGTGTAAAGACGAGGACCGCGCCCGTGGTGCTGTCCGCCGCCTTTGCGGTGCGGGTTGCAGGTTTCCGGCTCAGTGTTCTCCACGACAGCACCGCCAGGAACGCGAGCACCAGGTATGGCCACCGGTCCCGGAATGGGTAATGTTGATTCGAAGGAACCCCGACACGGGTGTAATCCCAGGGCGGCCATCGTGTCAGGGTGAGGAAATGGACCTCGGGAGGGTCGCGTAGCAGAAGGTATATCGGCGCGGATGCAATCTGGCGCGGCGCGTCGGGTATCCAGTCCGCGGGCTCCAGAAACACCCTGTCGGCTTGTTCAAGGGCTTCGAGTACAGCGGTCCAGGAATGCCGATGCTCGTCGATTCGCGCCTCGATCATCCCTTCACGGCTGCGCTCGTCGATGTAGACGGGGAGCGAGGTTGCCGCCCTCTGCCTCTGCAGGAAATCCCGTGCGATGGCCATGGCGCCGAAACGCGTATCGACCGGTGCGTGGTCGCGTTCATGACGTTCGGCCCAATTTGTCGCCTCGATGCCGACCAACACGGGGGTTGGGTACCACCAGGCGAACAATATGGCCAGGATCACCACCGGGATCGACAGGCGTGGCAGCAGGCTTTTCATCGGAGTATCAGGGAGTGATATCGGTCCATGTGAGGCCTCCGTCGGTGGACCGGAATATGCTGTCCCTTGCACCAGCGATCACCTGTTTCGTGCCGTCGGTCGTGAACCGCTCCAAAGGGAGTGGCGCCTGATGCAACGACAGCAGCGCTAGTCCGTCGGTCGTTTCCCGCAGCCGCGCGATCGCCCCGCCGGGTGTCAACGCGAGCCATTGGTTCGAACCGATCGGGAGGAAACCGTGAAATCGATCATCTGGCCGACGTTCGGCACTGGTCCAGTGCGAAGCCTGGGGTGGCAGAACACGGTAGGCGCGACGTGCCAGCGAAACCTGCTCCACCCAGAGACTGCCGTCAGTCGCGAGCTGTGGTGCCACGTCGGACAGATCCCTGAGTGGGTACACCTGCCACTCGCTGCCGTCCACGGAACCAACGCCGATCCCGTTGCGGCCCCAGGCAAGGAGTCGGTTGCCGGGAAGGAGTCCCAGCCCGTTGATTGCCTCCGCGCCGGGAGTGTCACCGAGAGTGAACAACGGTTCCCAGCCGTGCCCGGTTTGACGATAAACACCATAGTCGGCGCGGCGGAAGTCCGCGCTGTCGTAAGTTCCCCGGGGGGCGGTCAGCGCGGAATGACCGTGGTCATTGGCTACGGCCAGTAGCGTGCCGTCCGCGGTAGCGCCCAGTGCACGGACGCCGGCCCCGGGCATGCCGGGGAGTCCGTTGGAGGCATCGTGCCAGCTTTTTCCACCGTCGGTCGATGCGTGCAGGCCCTGGTCCCAGGCTCCCAGATACAGCGTTCCGGCCGCGTCGAAGGCCAGCGATACCCTTGTGTCCGCGAGTTCGATCGGGGAAGCGACGGCTTCCCAGTTGCCGGGAGGGACTTCGGCGCGATAAAGGGTCCGGCCCTGCAATGCCACCATCGTACGGGTGCCATGCAGGGCGAGTGCGCGGGTGGCGAATCCGTCACGGAACGGGATCGCGGCCCACTGTCCGTTCCCAAGACGGTACAGGTCGCCGGAATCGTCAGCCGCCCAGGCGAGGTGCTCTGGTCCCAGGGCCACGGAGACGATGGTCCCGTGGACCGAGGAATCCCCCGACCAGCTTGCCCCCGCGTCCGTTGACCACCACAGGCCCTGGCGGCGAGTGCCCAGCAGGATACGCCCGTCGGCATCGATGGCGACCGCGGTGATGTCGGTGGCCGGAAGCGTTTGCAGTCGATTCCAGTTCGTGGCGCCCGCGGGCAGTCGGTACAGGCCGCCTCCGAGAGTGGCTGCGTAGAGTGTACCCTCCGTGCTGCCAGCCAGTGCCAGCACATACCGGTTGGTGAGCCCGTCGTTCAGCGGCTCCCAATGCTCGGCATTCGACCCGAGCCGGTGGATGCCTGCCCCGAAGCTTGCGGCGAGCAGTGTGCCGTCGGGCCTTGGGAGTGCATCCTGGACCGGGATCGGCGGATGGCCCGCCATGCTGAGCGGATGCGCGGCCTCACCGTTTACAACACGATACAGCCCTCGGCCCCAGTGCTTGACTGCGCAATCCGGACCCGTGCAGCGTACCCAGGCGGCGGATGATGACGTGACGGGGACCCAGTCGTTGGCGCCGTCGTTGCGCAGCAGACCCTCCCGTGTCGCCAGCCATAGCCGGCCGGACGCCGTTACAGCGCCGCCCGTGGGCCACTCGGGCAAGTCGGCACTCCAGCGTGGGCGCATGGCTCCGGGGCATTCCCGATAGAGACCCTGTTTCCGCGTGAGGACCACGAGGCAGCCGTCCGCGGCGCTCAATAGTTGCACGATGTCCGCGGTCACGGCGCGGCCGGGTAGTCCGGCAGCGGCAAACAGCAGGAATGCGAGCACCAGTGTGCTGGTTCCACGCGTCCAGCAAGGCCCCCACTGGTTCTTGACGTGATTCCCGGCTCGTCCGGAACGCCAGGGCTGTCCGTCCTGAGGGGTGATTCCCGAGTATCCGGGCGCGTTCATCGATGGGATCCGGTCGCGGAGATCTTTGCTTACACGCACCAGAAAGCATAGCCGAATCCCGGCCTGTTTCAATACTGGAAAGGGCGGCGTGGGATGTCGCTCACTTTCAAGGTCATGCCTGCCACCCCGAAAAATGCAAAGTGCAGGCGTTGTGTGTCAATGGGCGCACCGAATGAAGCCATCGCGACCCGGGGCCAGAGCCCGCGTGTGTTCGGTGCGGTTCGGCTGCGCCTCACGGCACCCTACGCGGATTCTTTCACGTAAACGACCAATGCTGCTTCGGTTCGCTGCTGGAGCTTTTCGGAACCAAAGTCCATCCGTCGTACTTGAAGTTTTGTAGCTTTGAGCGTAAACCAGTTTTCTGAACAGGGGCCGCGCCGTTGACCGGGTTGGCCATCAAACCGTGAACCAGATCGACAAGGGGGAAGTCATGATCCACGGACTCTTGGTGTTCAACGATTGGCTCAACGGCATCGTCTGGGGGCCGCCCTTCATGATTCTGCTGGTGGGCACGGGTCTGTATTTGACTGTCCGCCTGGGCTTCTTTCAGTTCACACATCTGCGTTTCGCGTGGCAGCGGACTTTCGCGACGCTGTTCCGGAGTCGGCGGCAAACCCACAAGGGAGCGATCTCACCGTTTCAGGCCGTGACTTCGGCCATGGCCGCGACCATTGGCGTGGGCAATATCGCCGGGGTTGCAACGGCAATCGCTCTCGGTGGCCCTGGAGCAATTTTCTGGATGTGGATGGTGGCCCTCGTCGGTATGGCAACCAAGCTGGCCGAGGCCACCCTGGGTGTGAAGTACCGGCAGGTGGATGCCGATGGCAAGGTTTCGGGCGGCGTTTTCCACTATATCGAACATGGACTGGGCAAGCGCTGGAAATGGCTGGCATTGCTTTATGCTTTCCTGGCTGGCCTGGCCGCGTTCGGGATCGGCAATATGGTGCAGGCCAACACCATGGCTCATGCGCTGGAGTCCGGAATGGGGGTTCCGAACTGGGTGACCGGACTCGTGGTAATGGCGCTGGTGGGACTGGTGACTCTGGGGGGTATCAAGAGGATCGCGATTACCGCTGCGCGCATCGTGCCAACGATGGCCCTGATCTACGTGATCGGTGCGATCGGTGTCCTCGTCAGTTTCTACGATCAGATACCCGCTGCGTTCGCTCAGATCTTCGCTGGTGCTTTCACCACCACTTCCGCGATCGGCGGCTTCGCTGGAGCGACCATGGCAATGGCGATCCGCTACGGGATCGCGCGCGGTATCTTCTCGAACGAGGCGGGGTTGGGGTCGGCGTCGATCGTTCATGCGCAGGCCCAGAACAAGCCCTACGCGCAGGGCCTTTGGGGTATGTGGGAGGTTTTCATCGATACCCTCGTCGTCTGCACCATGACGGCGTTGGTGATCCTGGTCACGGGCGTGATCCAGACCGGTCAGACCGGGGCTGAACTCACCAGCAGTGCCTTCTCGAGCGGTCTGCCCGGTATCGGCGGCTGGATCGTCTTGATTTCGATCGTGCTCTTTTCCTACAGCACCATGCTTACCTGGAACTTCTACGGTGAGAAGAGCTGGGAATACGCCTTCGGCCCGAAGGTCGTGACCCCATACCGGTTGATCTTCATCGGCTTTCTGTTCCTCGGCGCCATCGGCGGTCTGACCACGATCTGGGACATATCCGACACCCTGAACGGACTGATGGCCGCGCCCAACCTGATTGCCCTGCTCCTGCTTGCCGGAGTTCTGGTGAAGGAGAAAGTGAGTTACATGAAGGAGCAGCGTGAAGAAGAGGCCGCGCGCAGGAAAGCGGAGGAGCAGGGGCCACCCGACGCACCCTGACTTCCGCGTGCGACCATTTCCCGGGGCGGGCCCGAGAGGGTCCGGCCCTTTTTTTCGGGTCCAGCGTTGGAGAAAGCTTTCCGGTGGTGTCCCAACCGGTCGTGTCCGGTAGGATCACCGGATGAAGCCCATCATCGAACTACGGACCTGTGACCCCGACACCCTGAGTCAGGCGCTGAACCTGGGGCTGCACCCGGTGGTAGCCCGTGTTCTCGCCCATCGTGCGAGTCGGGCTGGAGTGTCCCCGGACTGGTTGCTCGATCTCTCGCCGCGCTCGCTGGACCCTCCGGACGGTCTGCCGGACATCGAGGCGGCGACCGACAGGATTGTCCGTGCGTTGGTGGGAGTGGAGGTGATCGCGCTCGCCACCGACGCGGACTCCGACGGCGTGAACGCCAGCGCGGTACTGACGCGTGCGCTGACTGATCATTTCGGGCATCCCGCCGACCGTATTCAGCATTACATCGGGCTGAAACTGAGCGAGGGCTACGGTTTGTCGGATTCCGTGTGCGACCGGATCCTCGCGGCACAGCCCCGGCCGAGCCTGGTGATCACCGCCGATATCGGTTCGTCGGACGGTGCGCGAATTGCCCGCCTGGCGGAGGCGGGTATTGATGTGGTGGTGACGGATCACCATGGTATTCCGTCCGACGGTGGGCCGGAGGCGGCGCTCGCATTCGTGAATCCGCAGCGCCCGGGGGGCACTTATTCAGACCCGTTGATTGCGGGCGTGATGGTCGCCTGGCTGGTGCTCTGGGCGGTCCGGCGGCGGCTGATCGAGAACGGTCACCTGCCGGCCACCAGTCCGAGCCTCGGCGCGCTGTTTGGCTGGGTCGCGACGGGTACGGTCGCCGACGTCGTTTCCCTGGCACGCAGCCGCAACAATCGCATCGTGGTCAGTGCCGGCGTTGCTCAGATCGAGGCCGGCGCCTATCCGTGCTGGCGGGCACTCCGGCCGCTCCTGGGTGACCCGTTGAAACCGCTTTCGGCAATGGACCTCGCGTTCGGGATCGGGCCGCGCCTGAATGCGGCCGGCCGGCTGCACGATGCGATGGCAGGCGTGGATTTTCTCCTGTCCGGCGACGACACCACCGCGCAGTGCCGGGTCGCGGTACTGAACGAGACCAACGAAATGCGCCGGGTAATCGAGAAGCGTTTGACCGTACAGGCGCTTGCGGCGGCGGAGCAGCAGGTTCGGGCAGGGCATTCCGCACTCGTGGTTCCGTTGACCGACGGGCATGCCGGAGTTCATGGCATCGTGGCTTCACGGATGATGCAGGCCTTTGCGCGGCCCGCCGTATGCCTCTCGGCGCAACCGGGTGTCCCCGGAATTGTCAGTGGTTCCTGCAGGAGCGTCGACGGATTGCCGATGCTCGAGGTGCTGCAGTCGCTGGAGCGTGCTGACCCGGGGCTGTTTCTGAAATATGGTGGGCACGCGGGCGCTGCCGGATTGACCATTCGGGCGGATCGAGTCGAGTACTTCCAATCTGTATTTGAAAGGGAGGTGGCGCGACGTCTCGACGGGATCGAACTGCATCCGCGCATCCTGGTCGATGCCGATGTCGCGCCTGGAGATCTGGACTGGCCGTTGCTCGACGGTTTCGGTGCCATTGGCCCCTACGGTCGCGAGTTTCCGGAACCCGTGCTGCGGTCGGTATTCACGGTACGCACGGCACGGGAGGTCGGGGCAGAGGGCGGCCATTGGAGACTGGCGCTGGATCATGGCGGGCAGCGGCTGGATGCGATCTGGTTTCAGATAGGCAGTGATTGCCCTGTGCCGATCGGCGAGCCCGTGCGTCTGGTTTTCACGCCCGAGGCGAACTGGTGGCAGGGCAGGCGCCGCTTGCAGATCCGTATCCAGGCGCTGGATTCTCCGAGACCGGATAGGCCGGGGTCGCGTTGGGCGCCAGAACCGTCCTGCGTGGGGATGGGTGCCTGGCATTCCTGAACAGACCCGGCGTGGCAATGGCGAAGGGTCATTCTGTCTGCCACTGACAAAAAAACCTGACGAAGTGTGCATCTTTCGCGTTCAGGCTGGTCTGAAGTACTGTGCACGATGGCAACGAAACCCGGCGATCCGGGTTGTGAACGTATCCGCATAGGAACATCCATGTCCGAATCCAAACCCCCGGTCGAATGGGAAAATGCGATTTTTTTCGCGCTGACCAACGCTGCTGCGATTACCCTCGTTCCATTCTGGGGCGTGACGCAGGGGTACAGTGGCTGGGCCTGGTTGTTTTTCGCCGTGCTTCTGGTTCTCGGAGGGATGAGCATTACGGTCGGATACCACCGATTGTGGGCGCACAGGACCTTCAAGGCCCGCGCGCCTGTGCGTCTGGTGCTCGCGATCTTCGGTGCCATGGCCTTGCAGAACAGCATTCTCAACTGGGCTGCCAGGCATCGGGTACATCATCGCTTCGTCGATGATGTAGACCGCGATCCGCATTCCATTAAGAGCGGTTTCTGGCATGCGCACATCGGCTGGATGCTGCGCGCGTGGCCGACGACCCAGGCGGATTACTCCCGGGTCAGGGATCTGGAAAAGGATCCGATCGTGAATTGGCAGCACAGGCATTACTGGACTCTGGTCTGGGTAACGAATCTAGGGCTGCCTCTGGTGTTGGGGTTCGTGTTCGGCGATCTGATCGGCATATTGCTGCTTGCAGGTGTGTTGCGATTGGTGCTCAGCCACCATTTCACGTTTTTCATCAACTCGCTCGCGCACATGTGGGGCAGGCGCCCCTACAGCGAGGACAGTACGGCGGTGGATAATGGCATCGTTGCGTTGCTCACCTGGGGCGAGGGTTATCACAATTATCATCATGCGTTCCAGGCCGATTACCGCAACGGGGTGCGTTGGTGGCATTACGATCCCTCGAAGTGGTTGATCAACCTGTTTGCCTGGATCGGCCTCGCATACGACCGCCGTCGCACCCCGAACTTCAAGATTCAGCGGGCAAGACTGCAGATGGAATTGCTTCGGTTGTCGCGGATGGCGGAAGCGGGAACGGCTCACGAGACGTGGCGCGAGGTTCTCGAACGCGAGTACCAACGTCTCCGCGATACGGTCAGCCAGTGGCAGGAGGTTCAGGCGCGCAAGGTTCTTGCCGGCAAGGCGGTGATGAATGACCGCTGGCTGCGGACCGAGTTGAGAACTTCGTTCAAGGAACTTGAATACCGGCTGAAGATGCAGCAACGGCGGCTACGTGAACTGACACTGGCTCTCGGGGTCCGTTAGCGTGAAAGAGGTTGCGCAGGGTGCCGTGAGGCGAAGCCGAACCGCACCGATATCGCGCCGGCTGGCCTCCGGGCCTCGAGTGGCGCAATTCGCTGCGCTCATTGGCACCCTGCGCTTGAACCTTTCATGGTTCGGGGTGGCCACCGGCGCCATGACGGTTGGTGAGCCATGCTCGATCAGGACAGATCGATCGCGTACCGCTTCAGGTCGGCCAGACTGACGATGTCCAACGCCTTCTGATGCGTTGCCATAAGCACCACCCTCGGGGCTGCACCGGCTTCAAACGCCTCTTTCCAGCGGGCGGCGCAAAGGCACCACCGGTCTCCTGGTTTCAGGCCGGGAAACCCGAACGCCGGGACCGGAGTCGATAGGTCATTTCCCCGGGCTTTGGAGAACGCCAGGAACTCGGCGGTAACCCGGGCACAGACGACATGCCGGCCCAGATCGTCCGGACCGGTACTGCAATCGCCATCACGGTAGAAACCGGTCACCGGCTCGCCGTTGGAGCAGGGAACCAACGGTTGCCCGAGTACATTCAGTGTGGGTTCTCTGCCCGGTGGTCCGCCGTCCATTGATCGCCCCCTTGTTGCGGTGTCCGAATGTGGTTGAGTATACGGTCCGACAAGCCGCCAGTCAGCGGAAAGGGCTGTCACGATCCGATCGGATGCTGTGCTGTGCGGACCCAGGCACAAAAAAACCGCCCCGGAGGGCGGTTCGGCTTTACGTTGCGGTCGCTTTGGCGGTTGCTTATTGCTGGGTCCAGGCACTGTACCCATCAGTCTTACCTTCCAGGCCGTCGTTGTAGCCGGCGTCGTACGCTTCCGTCACTCGTTGCTCCTCGAGCTTGGGGTTGTGCAGAAAACCGCTCTGCCAGCCAAGCACGTAGGCGGGGTCCACCCCGGCGCTTTCCATCTTGGTCGATGTTTCGTACAAGGTCTTCGTGTCCATGCCTTTCTCCTCCAGACGTTGAATGATGTGCCGGGAACGCCGTTTCCGGCGTGTCCTGCTGTTCCGGGCGCAGCCGGCCTGAGAGGAAAGCCGGCAGGGGGGCGGGCTATGCCGAGGACGAGCCCGAACCAAACGGGGCGAAGTATAGGCTTCGCGCCCGCGGTACCGTATATCCCTATCGAGAGGGTTAACGCGTCGGCCATGTTGCGGCACCATGCACGGTCCCAGATCCTGATCCGCGCGGATGCTGCCCCTCGCGGCCGCCCACTCGGCGGCATCGGGCCAACCCAGATTTTTCCGGATGGACCATGCAACTTTCCGACGATGACCTGATGAGCCTCGAAAGCGGCATTGCAGCCTTCGAGTCCAAACATTTCTCGCAATCGATGCAGGCGCTGTACCCATTGGCCGAGGCCGGGCATGCCGATGCGCAGTATCGTGTCGCGATCATGTGCCAGAACGGCCTTGGTGTAACGCGCAAGCCGGAGGAAGCCGCGCGCTGGATGCGGGCGGCGGCTGAGCAGGGTTTTGCGATGGCTCAGCATGGCCTTGGATTCATGTACATGGAGGGTGACTGTCTGGACAAGGAGCCGACCGAGGCCGTTCAGTGGTTCGAGAAGGCCGCGGCGCAGGGTCTAGCGGGCTCCAAGACCACGCTGGCCCTGATGTACGCCCAGGGCACGGGTGTCGAACGTGATCTGGAGGCCGCGCGGCGCTGGTACATCTCGGCGGGATTTGATCCCGCCGAGATCGAGTCCATGTACCGCTGAACGTGTTTTCGAGCCAAGTGAAGTGTCCGCGATGACCCGGGTACGCCTCTATCGTATCGAGACCTGCCCCTTCTGTGATCGTGCGGAAGCCCTGCTGCAGCGCAGAGGAGTGGGCGAGCATCTCGACATCATCCGTATTGACGATTCCCGAAAAGGATTCGCCGAGATGGCACGCCTCACGGGGCAGCGAACGGTACCCCAGGTGTTCATCGGTGACCGTCACGTTGGCGGCTTTGATGATCTGGTCGAGCTGGATATGGATGGCGAACTGAACGAGTTGCTCGAAGCGGTTCGAAAACCCTGACGATGGATTGACCGAATATGGACAACTACCCACTCTTCATGAAGCTGAACGACCGTCCCTGCCTGGTGGTGGGAGGCGGTAACGTCGCCATGCGCAAGGTCACCTTGCTGCGCAAGGCCGGGGCTCGGGTCACGGTCGTGGCTCCTGAACTGTGTCCGGAACTGGTTCGGTTGCGCGAAGCCAGCGAGATTGAGCATCTGGAGCGGCGCTTCGAGGATGGCGACATCGCGCGGCGGGTACTGGTGGTTGCCGCCACCGACGATGAGGACGTGAACCGCCACATCTCCGAAGTCGCGACCGCGAGTTTCGTGCCAGTGAACGTGGTCGATCGGCCCGAGCTCTGTACGTTCATCACCCCTTCGATGATCGACCGTTCACCGCTTCAGGTTGCCATCTCGACAGGCGGTGCCTCGCCGGTCCTCGCGCGGCTGCTACGGTCGCGGATCGAAAGTTTCATACCCGCCAGTTATGGACGCCTGGCTGCGATGCTGGAAGCGTTCCGGGATCGGGCCAAGGCACGCATGCCCAACCCCGAACTCCGGCGTCGGTTCTGGGAACGTCTGCTTGAAGGTCCTCTCACCGAACTCGTGCTCTCGGGGCGCGACGACGCTGCCCGAAAGTTGGTCGACGAAGCATTGGAAGAAGGCCTTGACCAGCGTGATGGCGGTGGCGAGGTGTTTCTGGTCGGTGCGGGACCGGGGGACCCGGACTTGCTCACGTTCCGGGCTCTGCGGCTGATGCAACTGGCCGACGTCGTCGTCTACGACAACCTGGTGTCCCCGGGGATTCTGGAGTTGGTGCGCCGCGATGCCGAGATGATTTATGCGGGCAAGCGTCGCAACGACCACGCGCTGCCACAGGAAGACATCAACCGGCTTCTGGTCAAGCTTGCCAAGGAGGGCAACAGGGTTCTGCGGCTGAAGGGTGGTGACCCGTTCATCTTCGGTCGCGGCGGAGAGGAGATCGATTCCCTGATGCAGGAGGGTATTCCTTTTCAGGTCGTCCCTGGGGTCACGGCGGCCGCTGGCTGCGCGTCATTTGCTGGTATCCCGCTGACCCACCGGGATTACGCCCAGTCACTGATCTTTGCAACCGGGCATCTCAAGAACGGAACCATCGATCTGAACTGGAACATGCTCGCGCAGCCGGCGCAGACAGTGGTTTTCTATATGGGGCTGCTCGGCCTGCCAATCATCTGTCGGGAGCTGAAGGCGCATGGTCGTCCGGGTTCGACGCCTGTCGCTCTGGTGGAGCAAGGGACGACCCAGAATCAGCGGGTATTGATCGGGACGCTGGATACCTTGCCGGAACAGGTCAGGGAACACGATGTGCAGCCTCCGACGCTGATCATTGTCGGTGAAGTGGTTGCCCTGCACGAACGCCTGAAGTGGTTCCGGCCTGGATCCGACCACACAGCCCATAGTCTGTTCAGCAGCCATGGACATGCCGCCCCGGCGGCTGCGGCTATCTCGGCGGAAGAGAAGCAGCCGGCATGAGCATGGACATGCCCAGCATGGGCGGTTGCTCCAGTAGCGAGCCGTTCGCTTTACAAGTGCTTGGTGACAGCATGGCGCCAGAATTCGAACACGGCGTGATCATTATCGTGGATCCGTCGGGCGTGGTGGAAAGCGGCAGTTTCGTGGTTGCGCAACTCGATGGCGAGCACCTCTTCCGGCAGTTGCTGATCGAGGACGGAACGTATTACCTCGTGGCCCTGAAGGAAGACCACCGACGCCTTGAGATTCCGGGTCCACAGGCGATCGTTGGTGTAGTGACCCAACGAGCAGGACGGCGCCGCTCCCAGCACAAGCACTACGGCTGAGGCAGGCTTGTAACCTGCCCTCGCTGGCTGCCAGTGGGCGCAGCCAATCGGGCAGCGGGAGGAGGTGTGCAGGGGGGCTGAGTCCGCGGCGTTACAGGTTGCCGGAAGGCTCCGTGCCGCGAGGAGTGTTCCCGCTCAGGCCATGCTGCACGGCGAGAACCGCGGCTTCCACCCGCGAATGCACGCCGAGCTTGCGCAGGATGGCCTTGACGTGCAGTTTTACCGTGCCGTCGGAGATCCCCAGGTTGCGCGCAATCACCTTGTTGCTCTGACCCTCCGCCAATAGGTTCAGTATCTCCCCTTCCCGCGGGGTCAGGTTATCGAAGGGGCCGGCTTCGTTCTCCGCCGTTTCGGGCTGCCCCTGCACCACGCGCACAAGCAGTTGGGCGAGGTGCGGGGCGACCACGGTCTTGCCTTCGATGATTTCCTCGAGCGCTTTTACCAGGTCGCCGGGCTGCATCTCCTTCAGCAGATAGCCCTGTGCTCCGTTGCGGAGGCATTCGATCAGGTCGCTTTCCTCGGTGCTGGTGGTCAGCATCACGATCGGCATTTGTAATCCGTTCTGGCGCAGGCGCCGTAACACCTCAAGCCCGTTCATACTCGGCATTCGCATGTCGAGCAAGATCACGTCGGGCAATAGTTCGCGCGCCAGACGGATCCCGGACTCGCCGTCCCCGACCGCGCCGACAGTCTCAATGTCATGCCGGGCCAGCAACTCCTGGAGTCCTTCCCGGAACAGCGTGTGATCATCGATCAGGAGGACGCGCTGGGTCATTGCACGACCTTTGCCCGTGGCTGGAACTCGAGCGTCTCTGCCTTGGGGTACTGGAACCGAAGCGTTACTCGTGTGCCTTCCCCCGGTTCGGTTTCAATTCGAAAATCCCCGTCCAGACGCGCTGCGCGCTCCTGCATGACGTTCAGGCCGATGTGTTCCCCGGGACCACCCTTGGCCACGCCCTCGATACCACAGCCATCGTCCTCGACCATTACCCTGAACTCGCCGTGGCTTTCAGCCCGAAGGAGTATGCGTACCTGTTGCGCGTTGGCGTGCTTGCGGATATTGCTCAGGGCCTCCTGAACGATGCGCAAAACCTCCGTTTCCATTTCGACCGGCAGCTTGCGCGACTGCCATTCCTGCTGCAGAAAAATACCGATGCCGGTTTCACGCCGGAACTCGTCAACCACTTTTTCCATCGCGGAAATCAGGCCCTCGCGATGCATGGGTGCTCGGAAATGGTTGATCAGCTCACGCAACTCGGTGTTGGCCCTCGACAGGTTTTCCTTGATCAGGTCGACGTCGCGGTGCAGTGCCGCCGGACGGCTGCGGTCCAGTGTTTGCTCGAGCGCGCCTACGCGAAAACCGAGGCTCGCCAGCGTCTGGGCCAGCGAGTCGTGCAGTTCGTGGGCGAGATGGGTGCGTTCTTCCATGATCGTAAGCCGTTGAGCCTCCTCGTCCAGACGGGCCTTTTCGATGGCCATCCCGAGGTGCCGACCGATGCTGGTCAGAAGGTTGTCCATATCCTCGTTCAGGTTGGTCGGCCACTCGTCCAGGAACAGGCTGTAAACACCGAGTGTGTGGCCCTGATGCTGCAGAGGCACTGCAAGCATCGCCGGTTCTTCTTCCTGCTCCTGGTCCTGGTCCCCACAGACCCTGCCGCACTCGTGGACGTTGGCCTTCCAGAGCATCTCGTTACCGCCGATGACCTTGCCGCAGACGCAACGCCCGATCGGGAGTGTGTCGCGGCAATGGGTATTGTTGGCCTCGAAACCAAGATTGGCCACCAGTCGCATCTGTCCGTCGGCGGTAAGCAGGCGGGCGGTTGCGGCGCGAGCGCCGAGTGTACGTTTCAGGCTGTAGAGAAAACGGGTGAGCAGGTCGTCGAGATCGCGGGACATGTTGATGCTTGCCGCCACGTCGTACAGGACCTCCAATGTGTGGGACTTGTCTTCCAGGCGCTGCGTCTGCACCCCCACTTCCTCCCGCATTTCGCGGGTCAGGCGCTGAAGTTGCTCGGTGAGAGTGTTTACGTCCTTTGCAAGTTCGGCGAACTCGCCGGTTACCGGTACCGGTATGCGTGCCGCAAGGTTGCCTCCGCGCACCCGGTGCGCCCAATGGCGCAGATGAAACAGTGGCGCGACCAGGTGGTGGTAGATGACCACAGGGACGGTGAGTGTGGCCAGAAAGCCGATCCAGAGCACGAAGGACTGAACGACCAGATACGGGATCGAGGTCCAGGTGGTGAAAACGATCCAGGCATTCATTCCCAGAGCAATCAGCAGGGCCACGCTGATCACCGCCAGTGGCAGGAACATGTGATTCTGGGTCATGCCCCGCGCCTTGTGATGCCAGCCTTTACCAGGGCGAATCAGCCAGTTGGCCACACTGGATGACCCTCGTGGCTGTGGTGCTCTTACGGGAATTCTCATACGGCACTCTCCTCCGGCAGGCTACTGGTCCGGACACCTGGCAAACGGCTGATGTCGGGTGTGGCGGAAATGGCGCCGTCATCTGCTGTGCGTCGGGCCAGAATACCGGCAAAACACGGGTCGGGCTCATTTTGCACGGGCCTGTTTCTGCTCCTCAGTTTCCGAGTCATGTGTTTCCAAGTCAAAAAATTGACCAGAAACAGGGAATTTGGCTGATTCTTCCGGGTTATTCGGGAACGGTAGCCCCTGGGTGTCGTGCAGGGGGTAGCTGGTCTCTGTTGGTCGTATCTTGGCCCTATCGTGGCCGAACAAGGTTTCGGGCCAGTGGGTGCCTGTCCAGGGGCATCGAACCGTGGGGTGTTCTGATCGAGACACCATTCAATGACCCGGCGGCCCGGTGCCGATCGTCCTGAATTAGCGATCCGTCGTGGCCGATGCGAAAAGGCAGGTCGCGGCCAAGGCCCATCTATCCCGGTTGGAAACCGGCGGGGATTGTAGCTCAACTCGCCTTCACAGCATCAGCTTGCGCAGTTCGAGCGATTCGGAAGCGACCGCCCAGTCTGTCGCGAATCGTTCCGCTGCCGTGTGGGTGCCCGATGGGTCATGCCGCTCGACTCTGAGGGTGAGCCGCGCCTTGTGCTGGATTGCATACAGCCATGCGCCGCGGTCGATAATCAGCAGCAGTTTTGTTGGCGTGTCTTGTTCCGGAGCCAGGCAGCGCACGGCAATGCTGGTTGTGAGGCGGGTTACCGTGTGCACGAGTCTCGGCTGGCTTTTCTTCAGTTCGATGTCGTCATCGATCAGCAGCCGAACATCGGAGTACCGGGTCCGCCGGGCGACTCGTACCATTGCCTCCGCCAGATCCAGGGGCGGAAGGGCCGAGAGCAGTCCGCAGCGTGTATGAAGCCAAATTCTTCGGCGCGCGGATTGCAGTAGTTCATTGATTTCACTGCCAGCGTGCTGGAGCTCGTCCGTGATCGAGCGGTCACCGGTTGCGTCCTCCATCCACCGGGTCTCCACTCAGCCGGCCATCGCTATGCCTTTCTTCAAGCGCCGTAACATGCGCTGATGCGGGATGCCGGCGTCCTCGAAGATGTCGCTGATGACGATGAACCCATGCGGAGCATAGAAACCGCGCCTCGCGTACTGGGCATTCAGCCAGACCTCATTCCAGCCATGGGCTTCGGCGGCTGCCAGCGCGTGGTGCAGCAGCCGCGAGCCGATGCCTTGGCCGCGATAGGGACGAACCACCGCCATTCGGCCTATTTGCCCACTTGGCAGGAGACGTAGTGTCCCCACCGGTTCGTCGTTTTCCGTCAGGGCAAGCCAGTGGAGAGCACTGGCATCCAGTCCGTCGAATTCGAGGTTGCGGGGGACATTCTGTTCCTTGATGAATACCTCGCAGCGCACGGACTCGAGGGCACTTCTGTCGGCGGGCCAGCTGGCCTCGCGTATCCGGATTCGGCTCATTCCTGTCTTTCCTTGGCGGGGGGCAGCAGGATACGCTGCTGCCACACTGTGTTGGGGCTCGTCGGGTCGCTGGTGTGCCTCTCCGCAGGTGTTTTCCCCCGAGTGTAGCGCCTGCCGGTGAAAACTGCAGGTCTCCCGCCCGGTTAACGTGAAAGTCCCCAGTAGGGTGCCGTGAGGCGTACCCGTACCGCACCGATATCGCGCCGGCCGGCCTCCGGGCCTCGAGCGGCGCAATTCGCCGCGCTCATTGACACCCTACGCTTGGACCTTTCATGGTTCGGGGTGGCTGCCGGTGCCATGAGAGTTAGCGTGAAAGAATCCGCGTAGGGTGCCGTGAGGCGAAGCTGAACCGCACCGATACCACGCTGGCCTCGGCCCCCGGGCCTCGAGCGGCGCAATTCGCCGCGCTCATTGACACCCTACGCCTTCCGGGCGCCTGGCCCCGGTGTCGGCTACGGGGACAAGTACATGCGCGTGATTGATCCCAACTCAGGCTGGGCGCTCAAGGATCGCCTGCATCAGGTCGACCCGGCGGGTCCGGAAGCCGACTTCGCAATATGCCAGGTAATAGCGCCACATGCGCAGGAAGGATTCTCCGTAGCCGAGGGCCTGGATGATGTCCGAGGAACGTCGGACCTCCTCGAACCATCGCCGCAGGGTGAGGGCATAGTCCATGCCGAAGTAGTCCTGCTCCAGTCGGTTCAGTCCCGCGGCGTCCGCGATCGCATTGAAACGAGGCACAGGGGGCAGCATTCCCCCGGGGAAGACATAGAGCTGGATGAAATCCGCGCTATCCCGGTAACGCGGGAACACCGTCTCATCAATGGTGATCACCTGAAGGGCGGCGCGGCCTCCAGGGCGCAGGCATTCACGCAACTTGTCGAAATATGTGGGCCACCACTCCTCGCCCACTGCCTCGAACATCTCGATCGAGACGATGTGGTCGTACTGCCCACGAAGATCGCGGTAATCCTGCAATCGCAATTCCACCCGGTCGGACAGCCCAGCTCGGGCGACTCGTTCCCTCGCATAGTCCAGTTGTTCCTGCGACAAGGTGATCCCCGTGACCCGGTAGCCTTGACGGGCAGCAGCCTCGGCGAATCCGCCCCAGCCGCAGCCGATCTCGAGGATATGCGCGCCGGGTTCGGCATGCAGCCGTTCGAGCAGGCGCAGGTATTTGCGCTGCTGCGCGGTTTCCAGTGCCTCGTCTCCCTTGCTGAACAGGGCCGACGAGTAGGACATGGTCGAGTCCAGCCACTGCCGGTAGAACTCGTTGCCGAGGTCGTAGTGGAAGCGGATGTTGGCTTTGCTCCCGCGTCGGCTGTTACGGTGCAGGCGGTGTCGGAACCGATCCAGCCGCCGTTGCCAGGCGGGTCTTTCCGCAAGCCGCTCAAGCGGTGCCTCGTTGTCCGCGGTGAACTGCATCAGTGCCTGCAGGTCCGGGCTGTTCCAGTCGCCGGCAATGTAGCCTTCGGCGAATCCGATCTCCCCACGGTGTAAAAGACGGAGCAGCGCGCGCCAGGGCCTCCGGAAGTGCCAGATAGCCTCGGCGCCTGTCCCGACACCGCGCAGAACGACGCGGTTGCCGGCAGCGTCGATCAGGGTGAGTTTGCCGCGCTCCATCGACCGGAGAGCACGCGCGAGCCAGCGTAGTGCCAGGGAGGGGCCGTGCTGGCCCGCCGCGATCTCGATGGCTGCGAAGGAACCGGGTTCGGCTGACATCAGCTGATCTCCTGTGTCGGTGGTTTGGGCTTCGGGTGGTAACGCCCACCCCGAAGCCAAATTTTCAATGCCTGCCAGTGAATCAGGACCATGACTTTCGCGGCTATCCAGGGCATCGCGGCGAAGGTGCGTAGCAGGTTGCGGTCACTGAAATCCCGCGCTTGCCCGGATTGGGTCGCCACCAGCATCAATTCGTTGCCCTGGTATTCCTGGATGGTGATGCTCAGGCTCGTGCCCGGTGCGCCCAGCCGGAAGTCATAGAACGGCGCCATGTCGATGAACGGAGACACATGGAACTGCTTCGGCTTCGTCGCTCGGAGCGGCCAGTCGATCGGCATGCCGGCTGCGTGCAACAGGTAGTGATGGTGTTCGCCAAAGGTGTTGCGCACTTCGAGCAGCACGGCCCTTGGGCTGCCGTCGCGGTGTTCGCAGTACCAGACGCTGAGCGGGTTGAAGGCGTAACCCAGGACACGCGGAATCGCCAGCAGTCGTATTCGGCCTCCGTCCAGGTATATCCCGTGTTCCGCCAGGCGAGCCTCGATCCACGGCCGCCAGGGGCTGCCGTCCCGGCGGCCATGATCCTGGGTGTGCAGGCTGAACAGGTTGAACCGATTCAGCGAGAACCATCGATGGTTTCGGTCCAGCACGCCGAGCTGTTCGATATCGAACAGGACACTGACGATCCGGTACCTGAAACGGTATCGGACCGGGAACAGGCGCTGGTGCATCACCTGGCTGGAGTAAATCCGCGCTGCAGCCATCAGGCGGCCCGGGGAATCTCGATCGTTGCGCCGGGTAGGGCGCCGGAACCGGGCTCCACCTCTTCCCAGGGAATCGAGACACCGAGCGTCCGCGCAACATCAACGGCTGAACGGATGCCATCCTCGTGAAAACCGAATCCGGTCCATGCCCCGGCGATATACACCCCGTTAAGCCCCTGGATGTCGCCAAGGCGCGTCTGTGCCTGCACCGCCGCCGTGTCCAGCACCGGATGCCGCCAGTGGTATTCGCCCAGCACCGTGGCGGGACGGGGTTCGCGCCAGGGATTCAGGCTGATGAAGTAGTCCCTGCGCCGCTCGAGCCGGTGCAGGTTGTTCATGTAGTAGGACACCGAAACGCACTGTTCATCCACACCCTGCTGTTGGGTCAGGTAGTTCCACGATGCCCAGACGCGTCGGGACTCCGGCATCAGTCGGGTGTCCGTATGCAGCAGCGCACGGTTGGCCTGGAAACGGCAGGCGCCCAGAAGGGCGGCCTGCTCCGGCGTTGGTGTGGTCAGCATCGCCAGGGCATCGTCGGCGTGGCAGGCGAAAACGACCGAGTCGAAGAGGTCCGTGCCGTCCGCCGTGGTCACGCGCCAGCGGCCTCCGGTCCGCTGGACTTCATTTACCCGTGAATGACGCACCGTGTTCGGTTGGAGGCGCTGCGCCAGGCGCTCAACGTATGCGCGGCTGCCACCGACCACGGTGCGCCATTGCGGGCGTCCCTCGATATCCAGCAGGCCGTGGTTGCGGAAGAATTCGAGAAAGCCGCGCACGGGAAAGCCACGCATCGTTGCTGCCGGGCAGGACCAGATGGCCGCGGCCATGGGCAGCAGGTAGTCCTCGGCGAAACCGCTGCCAAAGCGGTGTTCGGCAAGGAACTCGCCCAGGGTCGCCGCGCCGACCCGTTGCTCCGCGAGGAGGCGCTTGCCCAGTCGGTTGAAGCGCAGAATATCGCTGACCATTCTCAGGAATCGCGGCCGCAGGAGATTGCGTCGTTGCGCGAAAAGTGTGTTCAGGTCGGTGCCAGCGTATTCGATGCCGCCTGGCTGTAGCGAATACGAGAATGACATGTCCGTGGGCTGCGTGGGCACCAGTAGTTCCGCGAACAGACGTGTCAGGAGAGGATAGTTACGCTCGTTGTAGACGACAAACCCGGTATCTATCTGGACCAAACCCTGTGGGTCGGCGATTTCCACCGTGTGCGCGTGCCCTCCAAGAACCGTTTCGGCCTCGAACAGTCTCACCTGATGGCGTTGTTGCAGCATCCACGCCACGGACAGGCCTGCAATCCCCCCGCCGATGACGGCGATCTGCTGTTGGTTTTCCATGATTTCCCTGCTTGCCCTGTGTGCTTGCCAATATTTATACATGACTTGTACAATACCTGTAAATAGCCCGATCGAGGAGGAAGCCAGTGATCATGGTTCGCGCTCTCACAATCATTCTTGCCCTTGCAGTCGTCCCCGTGGGTATCGCGCAGGCCGCCTCCTGCCCGCAGAGTCTCGATTTCGAGCTGCGACCTCTGGCCGGGTCTGACCCCGTCCGCCTTTGTGATGCTTACCAGGGACAGGTCCTCCTGGTCGTGAACACCGCCAGCAAATGCGGCTTCGTGGGGCAGTTTGAAGGCTTGGAAGCACTGGATGCCGAATTGAAGGACAGAGGGTTTCGGGTCCTCGGCTTTCCCTCCAGTGATTTTCTCAATCAGGAATACGCCGACGAAGAGCGGATCGCGGATTTCTGCCGTTCGAACTACGGTGTCCAGTTTCCAATGTTCGAGAAGGTCAATGCCTCGCGTCGCGGCGCGCAGCCGGGGACGCTCTATCACTTTCTGGGCCACGCCGCGGGTGAGTTTCCGAGCTGGAATTTCCACAAATACCTGATTGGGCGTGACGGAGAGGTGCTTGCATCCTTTGGTACTCGTGTGCGACCGGATGATCCGCGCATCCGGCAGGCGATAGAGGCTGCCCTTTGATGGTCGACTGGCCCGAGGACGTCTCGGCGGCGCTGAAGCACCACGAGGTGGTTGCGATCACGTCGGGCATTACGGATCTGCGTGAGGCCGAGGTTTTGCTCGAACAACGGTTGCCCGGACGCTGGCAGCGAATCGAGTGGGGCATGGGTTCGGCTTCGAACCGCGCGCGATTCCACGACCTTCAGCGGGTGTCAGGCTTTCACATGTTGCCAATGTTCATCGGTCGCGGCGGCGTTATCGGAGGTTTGACCGAGCTGCGCGGTTTTCTGGCGGCAGGTGGTGGAGACAGCGCCAGCCAGCCTGCAGCCGTTTCCGGGAATGCGCCAGCACCGCTGCTGCATGTCCTCGGGTACGCGGGCCTGTTCCCGTTCGCCTTTTTCGGCGTGGCTGCCTGGTTCGGTTCAGCGCAATGGCAGGTCGTCTCGCTACACGCGCTCGGCGTTTACGCGGCGCTCATTCTTTCCTTTCTTGGCGCGGTGCACTGGGGGCTGTTTCTGAACGATCGCAGTCACCGGGTTCTGGGGCAACCCGCACCGATCTGGGCGGTAATACCCTCGTTAGCGGCCTGGGTCGCCCTGCTGTTGCCGACGGTGCCAGGCCTCACCGTATTATTACTGTTGTTTCCGCTGGTGCTATGGGTCGACCGTGGTAGCCAGTGCCGATCAGGTCTGCCACAGGGCTACATGAAACTGCGTGGGTATTTGACCCTGGGCGGAACACTATCCCTATTATCTGGCATTTTCGCCACCCTGAGCGCGTAGTGACGGCCCGTGCCGACTAGCTGCTGCCAACCGAGGAGGTCGTGATGACCGCTGTAACCCGCTCGATCAATATCAATATCAACAAGGAACAGGCTGGCGAGGTCGCCGCTCCTGTGGCTAGTGTGGACACCATGGCCGGCCACTATCGTGAACTCCTCACCGGTTTGGGCGAGGATGTCCAGCGCGAGGGCCTCCTGGATACGCCGACCCGTGCGGTCAAGGCCCTCAAATACCTGACGCGTGGCTACCACCAGGATCTCGAAGAGATTGTCAACAATGCGCTGTTCGCGTCCGACAACGACGAGATGGTTTTGCTCAAGGACATCGAGCTGTACTCCTTGTGCGAACACCACGTGTTGCCCGTCATCGGCAAGGCGCATGTTGCCTATCTGCCGAATGGCCGGGTCATAGGCCTATCCAAGATCGCGCGCATCGTCGACATGTTCGCCGCCCGGCTGCAGATTCAGGAGAACATGACCCGTCAGATCGCTGAAGCGATCATGAAGGTTACCGAGGCACGGGGTGTGGGTGTCGTTGTTGAAGCCAGGCATATGTGCATGACCATGCGCGGCATCGAGAAGCAGAATTCGTCGATGACCACGTCGGTGATGCTCGGCGCATTCCGCGAGGACCCGCGCACCCGAGAGGAGTTTCTCGACCTGATCCGGCGCTGATTCCGGGATCGACCGCGCCAGATGACCCGGAACCCTGTCGGGTCCTTGCTGTGCCGGCCAACCGGTCAGGCGCGGCGGGTTACGGGTGCGCTTCGCGGCCCTTTGTGGCACCGCGCCGCGGATGCGAGCGAACCGCTCCGGCGTTTGACCCGGCCCACTCCAGGTGCTACGAGTACCTGTGGAAACTGGTGTGCTCGCGAGGATCGGATCGCGCGGCGATCGGTTCCCCCACTTATCCTTGGAGAGGGACTATG
>SLHN01000248.1 GCA_007136145.1 Thioalkalivibrio sp. | reverse complement strand
TGGGCAACGGCGACACCGCCAAGGGTCAGGCGATCACCACCGAGAACCGGGTGTTGTTCCATCGCATCGCGACCACGCTGAACTACCTGGACATCAAGACCGTCGTGGTTTCCTGTGGTACCTGCATGGATCAGATGCTGAAGTATGAGTTCGAACGCATCTTTCCCGGCTGTCGCCTGCTCGACATCCACGAGTACCTGATGGAGAAAGGCGTGAAGACCGAGGGCGTGCCCGGGGTACAGTACCTCTACCACGACCCCTGCCACTCGCCGATGAAGACTCACGCCCCAACCCACGTCGCTCACGAACTGCTCGGGCAGCCGGTGCTGCAGTCGGATCGGTGCTGTGGCGAAGCGGGCACTTTCGCCCTCAGCCGTCCGGACATCGCGACCCAGGTCCGATTCCGCAAGCAGGAGGAGCTGCAAAAGGGTATCCGGGCGCTCACGGGCAAGGACCGGGCCCACGATGGCAACGTGAAGATCCTGACCGCCTGCCCTGCCTGCCAGCAGGGGCTGTCAAGATATCGCGAGGATACCGGCCTCGACACCGACTACATCGTCGTCGAGCTGGCCAACCGTCTCCTCGGGAGTGATTGGCAGCAGAAATTCATCACCCAGGCACGCGCCGGCGGCATCGAGAAAGTGCTGTTGTAGTCATCCGCGTCGCGTCGCCTCGCAAACATCAGAGCCTCCTCATTCTTCCGGGTTCTCATGCTCGTTAGCCACGGATGAACACGGATTGGCCAGGATTCAGAGGCGTAGGGCGGAACAGGCCGAAGGCCGTCATCCGCCAACTGGCGCCGGGGTGGTCAGCTGGCCACGGTCAGCACGGACGCCATCAGGCGGATGACGCCGTGCTCTTCCGCCCTACGGCTGGCCTGATCCGGTTCACGCCTCAGCTTCCGTGGTTTCCGTGTCGTTCCGTGGCCGTATTCTCACGCGAACACGAATCGGCTTCCCCTTCCAGACAGGCTTGTGTATCGTTCGCGGCCCTGAACTTGCCGCTTTATCGGAGACTCACCCATGCACCCGATGCTGAATACCGCTGTGAAGGCTGCCCGTGCGGCTGGCCGTGTAACCACACGCGCCTGGGATCGCACTGGCAGCCTGAGCATCCGCGAAAAGACGCGCAATGATTTCGTGAGCGAGGTGGATCTGCAGGCGGAACAGACGATCGTGCAGATTCTGCGGCATGCATACCCCGATCACGGCATCCTCGCCGAAGAGGGGGGGCATCAGGCCGGCGACGACTTCGTCTGGATCATAGACCCACTCGACGGCACGACGAATTTCCTGCATGGGATGCCGCACTTTGCGATCTCGATCGCGTTGAAGCATCGGGACCGGCTGGAACAGGGGGTGGTCTACGATCCACTGCGTGAGGAACTGTTCACCGCGAGCCGGGGCCGTGGCGCATTGCTCAACGACCGCCGAATCCGCGTGACCGACCGAATCGACCTGAATGGCGCCCTTCTGGGAACGGGCATCCCGTTCCGTGACACGCAGAACCTGGACCGCTATCTCCAGACACTCCGGGCGCTGATCCCCGACACCGCCGGCGTGCGCCGCCCAGGCTCAGCGGCGCTTGATCTCGCCTATGTCGCCGCGGGCCGGTTCGACGGTTTCTGGGAGATGGGCCTGCGCGACTGGGATATTGCCGCCGGCCTGCTGCTGGTACAGGAAGCCGGCGGGCTGGTCAGCGACTTCGAGGGCCAGCCCGACGTGTTTCGCAAGGGCGACGTCGTGGCCGGAAATCCGAAGATCCTGAAGGCCATGCTGCAGCGCCTGCGCGTGGCACTGGCAGAAAAGCACGAGCCGGCGCAATAGCCTGCCGGCCGCGGCATCCTCGGGTCGGGCCTTGTCACCCCTGGCAAGACATCCGCTGTCAACCCTGCCGTTGGCGTGAAACTCCATTCCACATGGTGCCGTGAGGCACAGCCAAACCCCAGCATCGAGGCCCAACCACGTGCCCGCACCAAATCGGTGCAATTCGCTGGCGCTCATTGACACCCTACGCGAGGGGCGGAGCCTGCCTCCGGATCAGGCGTAGGGTGCCGTGAGGCACGGCCGAACGGCACCATGAGGAACCAACCGCGTACCCGCGCCAGGCGGTGCTATTCGCCGCATGGAACCGTACGTGAGACCCTCAGCGTCAGGGCGTCTCCTCCTCGACTCCTTCCTTCTTCACCGGCAACAGCACCTTCCGGTCGACCCCCAACATCAGCGCAGCGGCTGCCGCGATGAAGATCGACGAGTGGGTACCGACGATCACTCCGACGATCAGCGCAATGGCAAAGTTATTCAATGCCGCGCCACCCAGAACAAACAGCGCCAGCAACACCATCAACGTGGTCATACTGGTCACGATCGTCCTTGAAAGTGTCTTGTTGACCGCGTTGTTCATCACGAACTCGGTCGTCTCCTTGCGCAGAATCCGGAAATTCTCCCGGATCCGGTCGTAGACGACGATCGTGTCATTCAGCGAATAACCAATCACCGCCAGAACCGCCGCAAGCACCGCCAGATCGAATTCGATCTGGGTCAGCGCGAAGAAGCCCAGGGTCAACGTTACGTCGTGCACCAGAGCCAACACCGCTCCGACCGCAAACCGCCACTCGAACCGTACCGCAACGTAGATCAGAATCCCGAACAGCGCGTAGATCATCGCCAGCCCGCCCTGCTCGCGCAGTTCCTCACCCACCGCGGGGCCGACGAACTCAACCCGTCGGAGGTCAACACCATCCGGTCCTCCGGACTGCAACGCCCTGAGCACCTCGTTGGATAACGCGGCCTGATCCGGGTCATCCGCACGGGGCGGAAGGCGGATCAGCACATCGCGCGAAGTGCCAAAGTACTGCACGGTTGCCCGATCGAAGTCGTTGTCGGCGAGCTGTTGCCGGATCGGGTCGAGTTCCACCGCCTGCGGATAACCCACCTCGACCAGTGTGCCGCCGGTGAAGTCGATACCAAAATTCAGGCCCCGCGTGGCCAGCAATGCCACCGAGACCAGCACCAGCACCAGCGAGATACCAACCGCCACCTTGCGGTGACCAAGGAAATTGATGTTGGAGTCGGCAAAGTTCAGATGTGGAAGCATATCGTGGACTCCGGGACTAGATGGACAGTCGCGCGAGGCGACGCTGGCGACCATAGGTCAGGTTGACGACGGCGCGAGTCACCACGATGGCAGTGAACATGGAGACGACCACACCGATCGAAAGCGTGATCGCGAATCCCTTGATCGGCCCGGTTCCGAACAGGAACAGCACGACCGCCGCAATCAGCGTGGTGACATTCGCGTCGGCAATGGTCGAAAAGGCCCGGTCATAGCCGCTGGATATGGCGGCCTGAGGCGACATGCCATTGCGTAACTCTTCGCGTATTCGCTCGAAGATCAGCACGTTGGCATCGACCGCGATACCCACCACCAGCACGATCCCGGCAATACCCGGCAAGGTCAGCGTCGCCTGCAACAACGACAGGATCGAGACGATCAGCACCAGGTTCAGTGCCAGCGCGAAATTCGCAATGATCCCGAACACGCGGTAATACAGGATCATGAACAGCATCACCGCGATAAAACCGATGATCACCGACTGCATGCCGCGGTCGATGTTCTCCTGACCCAGGCTCGGCCCGACCGTGCGTTCCTCGACAATCGACATCGGCGCGGCAAGCGCACCGGCGCGAAGCAGCAGCGCCAGGTTATGCGCCTCGCGCGTGCTCTCCAGGCCGGTGATCTGGAACCGCCGCCCCAGCGGTTCGTTGATCCGCGCGATGTTGATTACCTCTTCCGAACGCGAGGTCCGACGCACCAGCTCCCCGTCTTCCTCGGTAGTCTCGGTACGTGTCTCGATGAACACGGTGGCCATCAGGCGGCCCACGTTCTCCGCGGTCACCCGCGAGAAAATTCGCGCCCCCTGCCCGTCCAGGTTGATGAATACGGCTGGGCCGCCAGTATCCTGGGCAATACCCGACGAGGCGCCCGTGATGTAGTCACCCGTCAGCATCACACGCCGCTGCAGTAGCACTGGAGCACCATCGCGTTCCAAATAAAGGCGGGTTCCCGACGGTGCGCGACCCGTTCGCTGAGCCTCCTGAGCATCTCCGCCCTCGGCAACCATGCGAAACTCCAGGGTCGCCGTGGCCCCGAGGATCTCCTTCGCTCGGGCGGTGTCCTGCACGCCGGGCAATTGCACCACGATCCGGCTTTCTCCCTGCTGAGCGATGATCGGCTCGGCCACGCCGAGCTCGTCGACCCGCTTGCGCAACGTGCTGATGTTCTGCTGCAGGGCAAGGCGCCTCAGTTCAGTAAGATGGTCACTATCGAGTGTCGCTTCGATAGTACTATCCGCGCCCGCCCCCCGTTCCACGAACTGCAGCTCGCCGCGGTACTGCCGCTGCAACCAGGGAAGGGCTTCCGCGCGATCCTGCTCGGACACAAAGCGGATACTCAGCGAACGCGCGGCACGGTCGACTTCCTCGAACGCCAGGCGTTCCTCGCGCAGGCGGCCGCGGAACTCGTTGGTATAACGCTCCATTGCCGTTCCGATCACGGCGTTCAGATCCACCTCCATCAGGAAATGGACGCCTCCGCGCAGGTCGAGACCCAGCGACATCGGCCTGCCATTGATCGCACGCAGCCACTCGGGTGTCGCCGGTGCCAGGTTCAGGGCCACGACATGATCATCGTCAAGAGCCCCACGCAGCACGTCGGCAGCCCGCAATTGATGGTCAGCACTGTCAAAACGCAACAGCATCTGACCCTCGCGCTCCTCGACCCGCCGGGGAGTGAGCCCCTGCGCGCCGAGAATCACGTCGATGATCGAGACGATCTGCGTCTCCACCTCCCCGGTTCGGGAATTCGAGACCTGCACCGCCGGATCTTCGGGAAAGATGTTCGGCAACGCGTACAGGCCACCACCGAGAATGGCAACGACGATCAGGGCATACACCCAGACAGGATAGGCATTACGCATAGGAAAGCTTTCTTAGATGTCTTTCATGGTGCCTTTCGGCATGACAGCGGAGACAGACTGGCGCTGCACGATCACGTTGACACCGTCGGCCAGTTCCACGCGAATGAAATTCTCGCCAACCTCGGTGATCCTGCCCAGCAACCCGCCGTTGGTGACGATCTCATCACCCTTGGACAGCGCCTCGACCATCGCCCGATGTTCCTTGGCGCGCTTGCTCTGGGGCCGGATGATCAGGAAATACATGATCGCGAAAAAGATTGCGATCATGATCAGGAATTCGATCATGCCACCACCGGCGCCGCCTTGCTGCGCGTGCGCTGCAGAAATGAAGAAGTCCATCAGTTCACTCCGTTTGGAAAAGGGATTCAGGAAACTGGCCGCAAAGCACGAAGTCGAGACTCCGCCAACATTCGAGGCAGGGGGCCGTCCCGGGTTCAATCCCAGGAACCCTCGCTCGGACATACCGGGGCGTCAAGGGCCGCAGCCAGTCAAAACGCGTCGAATTATGCCATAGCCGGGACCAACATGCCGCGTTCCGCGTAGAACCGCTCCACGAACCCATCGAGGTTCGCCTCGGCGATGCTTTTGCGCAGGCCGCGCATCAGATCCTGGTAGTAATGCAGGTTGTGAATCGTCGCCAGGCGCGACCCGAGAATCTCGTTGCACTTGTCCAGATGCTTCAGGTAGGCGCGGGAATAGTTACGGCAGGTGTAACAGCCACAGTCGGGATCCACGGGGCCTGTGTCGTTGCGATAGCGGGCGTTGCGAATGCGCAGGATTCCCTGCCGGGTATACAGGAAACCATTGCGCGCGTTCCTCGTCGGCATCACGCAGTCGAACATATCGACCCCCCGCCGCACCGCCTCGACGATATCCTCGGGCCGGCCCACGCCCATCAGGTATCGGGGGCGCTCGCCGGGCAACAGCGGCAGCGTAACCTCAAGCGTTGCAAGCCGTTCGGATTCCGGCTCTCCCACCGATAGCCCACCGATGGCATAGCCGTCAAAACCGATTGCCATCAGGCTCTCGGCGGAACGCGCCCGCAGTGCCGGGTACATGCCGCCTTGCACAATACCGAACAGCGCCGCCGGGTTGTCGCCGTGACCCACGCGCGAACGAGCTGCCCACCGGAGCGACAACTCCATCGACGCTTCCGCCTGGTCCTGGGTAGCTGGGTAAGGGGTGCACTCGTCGAAAACCATCACCACATCGGACCCCAGCTCCCGCTGCACCTGCATCGACGACTCCGGGGTCATCACCACCCGGTCCCCGTTGACCGGGGACCGGAAGCGGACACCTTCCTCGCTGATGCTGCGCAGATCCGCGAGCGAGAAGACCTGGAAACCGCCGGAATCGGTCAGGATCGGTCCGCTCCAGTGCATGAAATCATGCAGATCTCCATGCGCCCGAATGACATCCGTACCGGGCCGCAGCATCAGGTGGAAAGTATTGCCGAGAATCATCTCCGCCCCCACCCCACGCAGCTCCTCGGGGGTCATGGCCTTGACCGTGCCATAGGTTCCCACCGGCATGAAAGCAGGCGTCTCAACGGTTCCCCTGGAAAACACCAGACGACCAAGGCGTGCCTTGTTATCAGTGCTCAGGAGTTCAAAATTCATGCTCTTTCTCATTTGCACTCGGCGGCAGATCGGTCGGATCGCCCGGCGCCAGCCACATCGCATCGCCGTAACTGAAGAACCGATAACGTTCGGCCACTGCGTGCTCGTAAGCCGCCATCACCCGGCGGTAGCCGCCGAACGCCGTGACCAGCATCAGCAACGTGCTCTGCGGCAGATGAAAGTTCGTGAGCAACCGATCCACGACCCGGAAACGGTATCCGGGCGTGATGAACAGTCGTGTCTCGCCGGTGAAGGGTTTCAGGAACGCGTCACCGTCATCAGCCAGGGGCTGACCGTTTCCAGCGAGATTCTGCCGTGCCGCGGGAGCATCGACTCCCGGTGCCCGGCCCCGAGGCGCGTCAAGGACTACCCCCTCACTCGCGAGCGCCGCCGATTCCAGCGAACGCATGGAAGTCGTGCCAACAGCGATCACACGACCACCTCGCGCCCGGCAGGCAGCAATCTCGGCACAGGCATCCGGCCCGACTTCCGCGTATTCGGCATGCATCTCGTGGTCATCGGTATCGCTTACCTTCACCGGCTGAAACGTGCCGGCGCCGACATGCAGCGTGATGGTCGTCACCCGCACACCCTGCTCACGCAAGGCATGCAATAACGCCTGGTCGAAATGCAACCCCGCGGTAGGCGCGGCCACCGCCCCATCCTTCGCCGCGAACACGGTCTGATATCGCTCCTGATCCTCCGGGTTATCCGGGCGCTCGATGTACGGCGGCAACGGAACATGCCCGTGCAT
>SLHN01000022.1 GCA_007136145.1 Thioalkalivibrio sp. | reverse complement strand
GCATGCAAGTCCGCCTGGTACAGCAGCCGTTCGATCGCGGGCACCCCCTCGAACTCATCCGGATCGACAAAGAAACTCAGCTTGAATCTGCGCTGATCAATGTCGGGCTGCAGGATCAGATCCAACTGCCCCGCCAGCAGGTCGCGCAGGCGATCCGGCTCCCATCGATGGCTGATGTGCTGTTCCCAACCCTTGTCCGGTGTCGCTTCCGCGCCGTAATGAATCTCGGTTCCGACCGACGTGATCCAGACATCCGGCGCGGGGATGCCATGCCGTTGCATCGCCTCTTGCGCCGAATCCAGCCGCCTCCCGGTGGCAACTCCGAAGGCAACCTGTTTGCGGTGCCTGCGCAACCATGCCAGAAAGGCTTTCAGCGCGGCGGGATCTCCGATCAGTGTATTGTCGACATCGGTGAAAACAGCTCGATCGACATCGGCAAGACGCCCGGAAACCGAGCGCTGTTCGCGCCGCGAGCGCTTGACCTCGCGCCCCAGCTTCTTGATCAGCCGGATGTACTGCGCCGCGTGGCCATCCCAGGAATAATGCTCGCGCACCCCCTTCAAGCCCTGTTCCGAAAAACGGCGCCACAATGCGGCGTCCCCAAGAATGGCCTTGATTGCGCTGGCGATCCCCTCAGGATCCAACGGGTCGACCAGCAAGCCGTTGTGGCAGCGAGAGATGATTTCCTTGGGTCCTCCATCGTTGGTCGCGACGATGGGCGCTCCACTCGCCGCCGCCTCGATCAGCGTGAGACCGAAGGGTTCGGTCAGCGCGGGATTGACGAAGACTCCGCGGCTCGCCGCCACCAGCCGGTAGAGGTCCGGCACGTCGTCGCTCGCGTGATGCTTGGGATAGGCAACCTTGCCGTACAGGTCGTGGCGATCAATCCGCAGCAACAGATCAGTCAGCACCTGCCGCGCGCCCCTGTCGAGTTCCGCGATGTCGTCCCGGTTGCCGGCGATGATCAACAGATTGGCGTGATCGCGTAACCATTGACTACCGGCATAGGCCTCGATCAGACCGCGGATGTTCTTGCGCTCGTCGGCACGTGACAACGCCATGATCAAGGGCCGCTCAGGCTTTTCCAGAAACCGGTTGATTTCGGCCGCGATCGGGGGTTTGCGCTGACCACGCCGGGCCGGGCGGAAGCGCGACAGGTCCGTCCCCGGTGGAACCACCTCCATCCGCGACGGATGATAATTGTGATAGGTGGAATACTGGTCCTCCACCTCCTGCTGGGTGCTCGCAATGACCCGGTGGGCATGGGCCAAGGCTTCCTCTTCCGCATGAATCCGCCACGAGATGTTGTAGCGCGCCTCGATATCCGCCTCCTTCATGCCGTTGGCGAGCAGGCGTCCGCGTTTCACGCGCCCCAGCGAATGGCCCGTCTGCAGCATCGGCACGCCGAGCAGGTTGGAGAGGCGGGTGGCCACGTAACCCGCATCGGCATAGTGGCCATGGATAACGTCCGGGCGCAAACCCACACGGCGCACATGATCCAGTGCATTGTCGGCGTAACAGTCGAGGTGCGGCCAGAGCTTTTCCTTGCGCAGATAGCGACGTGGCCCGCATTCGATACGCACGATGCGCGCGCCGTCGCCCAGATCTTCCTCTGGAACCGCGTAATCGCTGGCCACGCGAGAATCCTCGACACGGCGGGTCAGGAGATCCACTCGGCCCACCTCGGGGTGCCGTGCCAGGGCTCGAGCGAGTTCGACGACATAGAGCGTCTGTCCGCCAGTGTCGGCATCGCGACCCAGTTCCAGGTTCGAAGCGCGGATCAATCCGTGTACGCTGATCAGGATGAGATAAAGGCCTTCGCCCGCGCTCGCCTTGCTCTGGGTTTTCTTCACGTTTCTCCTCGCGTGTTCAGTGGGATCGTTTCGAGCCCTGGCTTGCAGGCTAAACTGCCCAGCGAAGGCCCCAGCAGCCATGCGCCGCGCAGAGTCGCCGCGATGACCACGAACATCCGCACACTGAAAGTACAGCGCCAAACGCCCATAACCATACACAATTGCAGGTCATTCAGCCAGCCGCAACGGACCGGCGGCCCAGCGCCAACGAGGAGCCCGAGATGTCAAGATCCGACGAGATTCCAGAAGCCGAAATCCTAAAGAAACTGACCCCCGAACAGTACCGCATCGCCCGCCAGGGTGGAACGGAGCCCGCGTTCACTGGGGTTTATCACGACCTCAAGGCGGCGGGAAGTTATCGTTGCGTGGTCTGCGGCACCGTGCTTTTCCAGTCGACCCGGAAATACGACTCGGGCTCCGGCTGGCCCAGCTTCACCGCGCCAGCCACGGAGGGCGCGGTCAGCGAACATCGCGATGCAAGCCACGGAATGATTCGCACCGAGGTTCGTTGCGGACGATGCCAGTCGCATCTGGGCCACGTCTTTCCGGATGGTCCGGCCCCCACCGGCCTGCGTTACTGCATCAACTCGGCGGTGCTGGAGTTCGAACCGGAATAGCCCACCCGACCAAGCGCAACATTCCGCCAAACCGAGCTTTCGACGCCGCCCCGTAGGGTGCCGTGAGCCGACGCCGAACCGCACCGATGCCACGCCGTGCCTCGAGCGGCGCCATTCACCGCGCTCCCACCGGCGCAGTAGGAGCAGCCCAAGTCCGGCAGGCTGCTAGTCGTTTGCCGACGGATATTTGCGGGCTGCGTCATCCGGGTCCAGATGCGCCACGCCGACATGACAGTCGATACAGGTCGTGTCTCCCGTTTCCATCCTGCGGTGCATGCGCTCGGCGCGGCCGGTCTGGCCGGTAAAGGATTCCACGTTATGGCAGCCGCGACACGCCCTGGAGTCGTTGGCCCGCATCTCTTCCCACACTCTTTCGGCCATCTCCAGGCGCCTGGCTTCGAATTTCTCACGGGTACTGATCGAACCCAGCACAAACTCGTGATAGCCATCGCGGATTCCCTGCTTCGTCTTCACGATGAGCTTGTCGGGATACTCCTTGGGAATGTGACAGTCCGCGCAACCCGCGCGCACACCGCTGCGATTCGAGTAATGTACCGACTGCTTCCATTCGGGATAGATGAATTCCTCGTGGGAATGGCAAGCCGTCCCACAGAAGGCGTCGGTCCCGGTTGCCTCGATGGCGGCGCCGGTACCCAGCATGGCCCCCGCGCCCACGACGAATGCCAGAAAACCGCCAATCGGAATACCGAGCAGCCATTTCGTCCGCGGCCAACCCCACGCACCGCGTCGTTCTTTTTTTTCCTGTTTTTCGGGCATCTTGGCCTCTCGCTGTCGTGGTTACTCGTAGCCTGAATAGTAGATGCCAATCCAGCGACTTGCCTTGAGCAATGTCAACCTTGAATGTTCACGGACGCCCTTTGCACATTCCGCCCGCGTGGTCCGGCTGGCAACCACCCGTGACGATCGTGCCCTCGAGGTCCCCGGCGTCGAGCGCGACCACCCGCTGATTGCATATACCCACACCGAGTGACCCGCCGCGACCCAATCCCACTGGGTGGGAATGCCTTCGCTAGGAGCCTGTCGGACTTGGGTGCCCGTAGCGAGCCGGGCGGGAGAGCGAGGGCAGTTTTTCATGATTTCGAGGCGCATAGTGGTTCTACGCAACGAGAAATCAGGGAAAAATGCACCGCTCTCCCACCGGCGCAGTAGGAGCAGCCCAAGTCCGACAGGCTCCTAGACTCGCCTCAGTTCGGCAAGCAGATACCGGACACAGTCTTCCAGTGTCGACTCGTCACCGATCGACCCGCCTTTGGTGACCATCCGAAGACCATGGAGTTGACCGCCAACCAGTTCCACGCAGGCGGTCAGAGGAACGACGTCACCGAGAATCTTGATCGCCTCGCTCCGGGAGACCTGGAACAGCGAGCCCATCAGGTCCCCTCCACTGGCATAGCACCCTCCGATCGCGCCCTCACTTTCGGACAGAATCTCAAGGGTCGCTCGCGCCAACCCATGGCTGATCGCCTTCGCAAGCTTGTGGGTGGAGACTCCCAGCTCAAGCGCCATCGGGTTTAGATCCATTGGCGAACCGTCCACCGGGTGAGTGGTGAGAACGATTACATCCGCGCCCAGCCGTGCCTGTCGCAGACACTCACGGACCGCCACGCCGATCTCGGCCTGAACCGACATGGAATCCAGCAATGCCCGTGCGTCGAGGCGTACCGGCTCAAGACCGAACCGCGACAGGACACGGGCGACCTGCTGTCGCGACAGGGGGGTGATGCTCCCCACCGATACCAGCACCTTATGACCGCGCGACGGCTGCCCATGGGTGCGGCGGATATCCAGGTACATGCCCGAAAGCGGACCGGGGTCCACGGGGACGCAAGGCCTGTCGAGTAGCGCCATGGCCTGTGCGATGGTCCGCAGATGAGCGTCCGACTGCGCATCGATCACCGCAACGCGACTTCCGCTTGCGGCTGCGCGTTCGAGCTGCTCGGCAAGCGTCTCGACCCCCGACTCGACGTCCCGCAGCCCAAGCAAGGTCACACGCGTGTCGAATTGCTGAACGATCATGTCCGGTATCGATGAAACGCGCACGGGTGCAAACGGATCGTTGGCAGCCACCGGATGTTCGTGCACCGGTACCCCGTTCACGATCAGGTTCCCGTCCACGACTTGCCGTCCGAGAATGGGGAACGCGGGAGCCACGACCGCCAGTGCGCTGGACCCCAGCGGATCCAGAATACCTGCGATTTCGGCCCCTATATTACCCCGAAGCAGGTTGTCGACCCGTTTGCAGAACAACTGCGCACCTTGCGACAGGCCGCGCTCGACAACATGTTGCACCCGCCGGGTCGCCTCCGCCGGAGTCACATAGCGGCTATCGGTATCAACGCACAGCACGTCACACGAGCCCGGAAAAGCCGGTGTTTCGTGCGTGACCACAAGCGTTGACGGGCCGTTTCTGGCCAGCAGCACGCCGACGTTGTTGGCGCCGGTCAGATCATCGGCGATAACGATGTGTCTCACGATCCGCCGCTCAACCGCCGCACAGCGCGCGAAGGTCGCTTAGCCGGACCCGGACATCGGCACCGTCACCCAGCTCCGGGATCACGAGATCGGCGCCGCTGAAGTCTTCCTTGCGAGTATAGGTGGACGTAGTGACGATGCAGTGCATCCCCGCACCCAGTGCAGCGCGCAGGCCGTTGTTGCTGTCCTCGATCACCATGCAGCGTGAAGGCGTGAGGCCCAAACGCTCCGCGGCCAGAAGATAGATGGCCGGATCCGGCTTCTTGGACCGGACGATGTCTCCCGCGAACACATCGACGTACGGAGCCCTCTCGGGGCCAAGCATGACGTCAACCACGGCCTGAACCGCACGTTCGTTGGATGTCGAGCACACGGCGAGCCGGATGCCGGCCGCGATGGCCTCGTCGACGATTCGCGCCACCCCCGTTCTCAAGGGAAGCCTTCCCGACCGAATAAGGGTCATGAACCGGTCTGTCTTCAGGCGGTGCAACTCGGCGATGAACTCGTCGCGCTCGGCTTCCGGCACTGGCCAGCCGAATGCGTCGAAATCCCGACGCATTCGCTCCTTGCCACCCGCCGTGGAAAGCAGCTCACCGTAATGCTCGATGGACCAGAAGCGCTGGAGTCCTTTCTCGGCAAAAGCCTGATTGAAGGCTACTCGGTGACCGTCCCTTTCGGTGTCCACCAGGACACCATCACAGTCGAAGATCAGTGCCTGCATGTCGGGGAGATCCGTTGCGGTCTGGCTGCGTTCAGGCATACGCGGCCCGGGCGTCCTCGGCCTTCCCCTCTGATCCAAAGGTCCGGATCATGGACTTCACATCGGCCTTCAACGCCTCGTACTGGGCGTTGATAAAGCTGATGGGCTCCCCTTCCCCGGGTGACTTGTTGCGCAGGGCGACGAATGACTCGATGAATTCGCGTTTGTGCATGGCCGAGATATTCACCTTGGAACAGCCGGAATCGATACAGCGATGGAACTGCTCCGCGCTGAGACCGGTCCCGCCGTGTAGCGCAATCGGTATGTCGATGTTGGCGTTGATGGTGGCAAGCCGGTCATAGGCGATTCTGGGCTCGCCCTCGTAAAAGCCATGGGCCGTACCGATGGCAGGCGCAAACACCGCCAGTTCCGGAAACTGGCGGCAGAAGTGGATACACTCCTGCACGTCGGCCAGAATCGCCTCGTCCCGCGCAACGAACTTGTCGTCCTCGGTTCCGCCGATCGCACCAATCTCGGCCTCCAGCCCCACGCCCGCCGCGGTTGCCAGATCGTATGCGATCTGCGTGCGTGCCATATTCTCCTCGAAAGGCAGATCCGAGCCATCGAACATGACCGAGGTCCAGCCGGTTTCGATGCAGCCTTTGATCACATCCAGATCCTTGCAATGATCCAGATGCAGGGCAACGGGAATATCCACATTGCCGGCCAGACCATGGACCCAGTTTGCAATGGGCTTGTGACCCCACAAACGTATCGTCTTCACGGACACCTGGACGATGATCGGTGCATCCAGTTCCCGCGCCCCGTCCACGATGGAACGGACGCTGTTGTAGTCGATCATGTTGAAGGCCGCGATACCGTATTTTGCACTTTTGGCACGCTGGAGCATCGGTTTCATGGTCACCATGGGCATACTGAACATTCTCCTTTGGCGTGGGCTGGCAAGCGCGGCGGAATTCCGGGGTATGACCCACGTATTCGGATGGACCGGTTCGAGTGATGTGGTATTGTGGCTAGGCCACCGGTCATCTGTCAATCCGCGATGGTCTGAACAATGCCGGAGACAATCGCAGCCATGAAGGCATGGAGAACACGCCCCGGTCCCGGGGCGGGTACGGCTCTCGGATAAAATGTCCAGGCGAAAAACGAGATGATCAACAGAGACCCAATATATCAACAACTCAACAAGGCCCTGAGGGCTCTCCTGGCCAGCGATCAATATGCCGTAGGAGACCAATTCCTCACGGAGAGAATGGTATGTGAGCGTTACGACGTCAGCCGTGCCACGGCGAACAAGGCATTATCCAATCTCGTTGCCGAGGGTGTCCTCAAATTCAGAAAGGGTGTCGGTACGTTCGTCGACAGAAAGCCGCGTAGTGGCCAGTTCCTGTCAATGACCAGCTTCACGGAAAACGCCCGACGCGCCGGACTGGAACCATCAACCGAAGTCCTGCGCTTTGACCAGCTAGCCACATCGGAAGACACGAATGCCATAGCCTGCAGGCGGCTTCAGGTGCGGCCGGGTGATCTGCTCTACCGAATCGAACGTCTGCGGAAGGCCAATGGCGCCCCGATGATTCTGGAGGATCGCTACGTCGTAGCCAGATATTGTCCGGATCTGCTGCAGCATGACTTGAACGGGTCACTGTATGCCCTGTTCGAACAGGTGTACGGTCTGAACGTCACCCGAACGGAAGAAACGATTCAGGCCGTGATCCTGAACGACTATCAGGCAGGGCTTCTGGGGGTGAGTTCCGGTGCAGCGGGTCTGGTCGTATCCGCGGTCGGTTACGTGGACGACGACCAGCCCTTGTGGTGGGAAACAACTGTCCACAAACCCGACGCCTTCGAGTTCCGGTGCCAGGTCAACCCCGGCCAGAATTACCAGACTCTGGAAGGACACGTTGTCCTGGAGAACTACGACTGACCTGGAAGTCACTGGCCGCGAAGAGGCGCTCATCCGCGGCTCGCTACGGGCACCCAAGTCCGACAGGCTCCTAGGCGATCCCGCCCTCGCGCTGCCGGTCGATATCCCCGATACGGCCATCGAGACCATCGATATGCCGACTCGTAGCCTCCGGCGAAGAGGTGCCTCGAGCCAGCAGGCTGTATGCCGCCGGAATCACGAATAGCGTGAAGAAGGTAGCAAACAGCACCCCGGAGAACACCGCAACCCCGATCACGAACCGGGTTTCGGCACCCGGACCCGAGGCCATGATCAGCGGCATGGTGCCCGCCACTGTCGTCAGCGCGGTCATCAGGACCGGCCGCAGGCGCATGCTTGCGGCTTCGACCACCGCCTCGCTGAACTCGCGCCCGGCGTCACGCATCTGGTTGGTAAACTCGACAATCAGGATACCGTTCTTCGCCGCCAGCCCGATCAGCATGACCATGCCGATCTGGCTGTAGATGTTCAGCGTCTGCCCGGTGAAATAGAGCCCCAGAAGCGCGCCGACCACCGCCAACGGCACGGTCAGCATGATCACGAACGGATGCACGAAACTCTCGAACTGCGCGGCCAGGACCAGATAGACGACCAGTAACGCCAGTACGAAGATGAACATGACTGCCTGGGCACCATCGCGCAGATCCAGCGATTCGCCCTTGTAGTCGATCCGAGCCTCGGCCGGCAACACCTCCGCGGCGGCGGCATCGAGAGCCGAAAGCACTTCACCCAGCGTGTAACCTTCTTCCACAGCGGCGGACAGAGTGACGGCGCGCGCTCGGTTGTAGCGTTCCAGCGAACCGGCTCCCGCCACTTCCTCGTAACTGACCAGGCTGGATAACGGAATCAGGGCGCCGCTGCTCGAACGCACGTAAAGGTTCGCGATGTCGCCCGGGGTTCGCCGCTGATCCGATCGGCCCTCGATGATCACGTCGTATTCCTCGCCCCGATCGATGAAGGTCGTCACATTGCGACCACCAAGCATCACGTCTAGCGTACGACCGACAGTTTGCAGAGAGACCCCGAGATCCGCCGCGCGATCCCGGTCAATGCGTACCGAGACCTGCGGTTGGGTCGGCTTGTAGTCGAGATCGAGCCGTGTCAGCCCGGGAATCTGTTCAGCCCGTTCCAGCAGCGTCTGCCCCCACTCGGCCAGTTCGTCGTAATCGGGACCGGCGATCACGAACTGCACCGGTGATCCGGCGCGCCCGCCCGATAGACCCTGACGCATGATGGCGTTGGCACGAATGCCGGGCATCTCTCCCAACGACTGGTTGATCTCGGCCATGATGTCCCAGGCCGAGCGATCGCGCTGATCCCAGTGTTCCAGGATCACGATCACGAAGCCGTTGTTCACTACCTCGGCGTTCCCGAACGAGCGCGGCGTGCGCACCAGGATACGGCGCACACCACCACCTTCGGTCATCGGCAGCATCCGCCGCTCGACTTCGGCCATCTGCTCGCGCATGTACTCGAAACTGGCGCCTTCCGGCCCATTCACCATCACGAAGAAAGCGCCCCGGTCCTCGCGGGGGGCGAATTCCTCGGGGATCTCGTTGAATAGCCACCACGCTCCGCCGAGGCTCAGCACCAGGATCGGCACGACGCCCCAGGAATAGGGCAGGCTGCGTTGCAGCAGCCGCGCATAGCCGTGCTCCAATCGCGTGAAACCGCGGCCGATGATCCGTGCCATGCCAGTCTCGTCGTCGCCCCGGTGCATCAGGCGACCCGACAATACCGGCGCCAGGGTCAACGCGACGATACTCGAGAACACCACGGCAATCGCGATGGCCAACGCGAATTCCGTGAACAGCCGGCCCACGGTGCCGCTGAGGAAAGCGAGCGGAACGAACACCGCGACCAGCACCGAGGTCGTCGCGATGATCGCGAAGCCCACCTGGCGCGCGCCCCGGTAGGCGGCAAGAAGCCCCGGTTCACCGCGTTCGATCCGGCGATGGATGTTTTCGAGCATCACGATCGCGTCGTCCACCACAAGGCCGATCGCGAGCACCAGCGCGAGTAAGGTCAGCAGGTTGACCGAGAAGCCGAGGATGGCAATGCCGATGAACGCCGCGGTGATCGCCACGGGCACCGTGACCGCGGGAATCAGCGTGGCCCGCCAACTCCCCAGGAACAGATAGATCACCAACACCACCGCGGCGGTGGCGATCGCCAGCGTAATGTAGACCTCACGGATCGCGCCCTCGATGAACACCGAGCTGTCATAGGTCACGACCAACGAGGTGCCATCGGGAAGCTGGTCCTGGAGGCTCTGGGCGACGCGCTTGACGCCATCGGCCACATCGAGAACATTGGCGTTGGCCTGGCGGATAATGCCCAGCCCAACCATATCCTCGCCATTACCCCTGAACTCGGTGCGCTCGGAGTCCGAACCCACGTTCACCTCGGCAACCTCGCCCAGGCGAACCAGATGGTTGTTGTCGGCGCGCTTGATCACCAGTCCGGAAAAATCCTCGGCGGTCCGGTACATGCGGTCGACGCGGACCTTGAACTCACGCTCCGCCGAGTCGATGCGACCCGCCGGCAGTTCGACATTCTCCCGGCGCAGCGCGTCTTCGATGTCGGCCACGGTCAGGCCTCGGGCGGCGAGCGCCTCGCGATCGACCCAGATCCGCATCGCGTAGCTTTTCGCGCCGCCAAGGCGCACCAGCGCGACACCATCGACGACCGACAGACGGTCGACCAGATAACGACGCGCATAATCCGAGAGTTCGAGACCATCCATGGTGGTGCTCGAAAGGTTCAGCCACAAAATCGGGTTGGCATCCGCGTCGGCCTTGGTGACCTGAGGTGGATCGACCTCGTCCGGCAGGAAACGCACCACCCGCGACACGGCTTCCCGAATATCGTTGGCGGCGGCGTCGATATCACGGTTCAGGCTGAATTCGACGGTGATCGACGAGCGTCCGTCACGGCTCGACGACTGTATGTAACGGATCCCCTCGATCCCGGCGATCCGATCCTCGAGCCTCTGGGTCACTTCGCGTTCGATGATCTCGGCACTGGCTCCGGGGTAATTGGTCTGTACGGTGATGATCGGTGCATCGATATCCGGGTATTCGCGCAGCGGCAATTGCTGATAAGCGATCAGGCCGAAGGTGACCAGCAACAGGTTGAACACGACGGCCAGCACCGGCCGCCGGTTCGCGATGTCGGAAATGATCATGCCGCTGCCTCTCCGAGCACCCGCACGTCACTCCCCTGACGTACGCGCAAGGTGCCCTCCTCGACCACTCGGTCGCCTTCGGACAAACCGTCCAGCACTTCGACGACTCCGGGCATGCGGCGTCCAATGCGGATCTCGCGCCGGTGGGCGACACCGTCATCGTCGATCACGAACACGAAATGCTGATCGGCGGTAGCGACCAGAGCACCCTCTGGTACCGCCAGCCGCTCGGCGGCGTCCAGCGGCAAACGCGTGGTCAGCAGCATGCCCGGACGCAATTCCCGATCCGCGTTGTCGATCTCGGCACGCACCGTCAGCGTACGGGTCGCTACATCGATGCGGGTGCTGATCGCCGTCACCTCGCCATGGTAGACACGGTCGCGGAAGGCAATGCTGCGCGCCTCGATGGCCTGGCCTCGACGAACCGCGCCCAGATAACGCTCGGAAACGGTGAAGTCCACCTTGATGACAGAAATGTCGTCCAGCTCGGCGACGGCTGTTCCCGGTGAGACCAACGAACCGGTACTCACGCGGCGCAGCCCCAACACCCCGGAGAACGGTGCGCGGATCACCCGATCCGAGAGGCGCGCCTCGACGGCAGCCAGACGAGCCTCGGCCTCCTCGACCCGCGAGCGCTGCTGCTCAACCTGCTGGCGCGGCACAATGCCGTCGGCCGCCAGACCACGGATACGGTTCAACTCGCGCCGCTGCTCGGCCAGGGAGACTTCCGCCTCGCGCTGTTCCGCGAACTCCTCCGCTGACGCCAACCGCACCAGAACCTGCCCGGCTTCGACCTCGTCACCATCCCGGAAGGCGATTTCCGAGACGTTCGCGGTCACCGAAGCGGTGATGGTGACTGATTCGTTGGCCTGGGCTGTCCCCAGCGACTCGAGAACGGTCTCGAATCGCTGGGGTGCGACCGTCGCCAGCCGGACCGGAATACGCCGATCGACAGCGGCGCCCACGGCGGGCTGGCTCGCGTTGGTGGCCCCGCCGTCCTGCGTCGACCAGAACCAGAGACCGCCGCCCGCCAGCACGGCCAGCACGACCAAGGCAACGAAGAACCTCAAACCGAAAGCCCCGTGTGAACAGGAGCCGGATCAGGCAGACAAGGATGAATGCACATCGTTCGAAGTCCTCAAGCGTCGCTGGCGACTAGGAGATTGCTGATAACAGACGAATACCGGGCGAAAAGCATCCATCGCAGGCTGAGCACCGGTTCAACGCGGCACCGTCTCTTCGGAAAGACCACGTAGGGATGTCAGAATTCCAATCAATAAAGAAAGTTGCCCACTTCCCCGCTTACTTTCACCGTATGAACGTACGCACTCCGGACAGCCCCACCAAGCTGCCCTCGAAATAGCGTTGCAGGAAGCTGTCGAAATCATAGCGATCGCTCGCCTCCATCGCCGCCTGTTCGGTGAGGGAATGCAGCGCCAGTTCTATCAGTTCGGCTTCGCGCGGCAGCGGACAATTGCTGCGAAACGCCTCCCGATGCTGCTCGGACAAGCGACGGGCATAGCGGTAGAAGCCTTCCTCGCGCGCCATCATGTCCTCGAGCATTCGCGCGGATGGGGTCAGCGCGGGCAGTTCCACCTTGCCCCATTGTTCGCTGAGGGAACGGCGGTAAGGATCGCCGGGGAGACCCTGGTCGAGCATGGCCGCGACCGGACGCATCAGCGTCAGAATCTCACGGGCAAGATCCTGCAGCGGCACCGGCCCGCCCTCGGAACGCAGCACAAGACCCGGTTCGCGTCCTCGGTGGGCAACGGTCAGCAGGTTGGAGTCGATGTCGGCCATTGCGTCATCCGAAAGCGACTCGCTTGGCATCAGCATCGCGGTCAGGCAGAAGGCTTCCAGGAAACGCAACTGGCTCTCGTCGACTCCCAGTGGATGCTGTGCATTGACGTCCACCGAGCGCAGCTCGACATAGGCGACACCTCGCGACTCCAACGCATCGGTGGGTTTCTCGAACCGCTCAAGCGGCTGCTTGGGTCGCACCGTACTGTAATACTCATTCTCGATCTGCAGAATGTTCGCGTTCAGCTGGCGATATTCGCCGTCAACCTTCACCCCGAGGCGCGCCCACTCGGGACTCTCGGTACCAATCGCGCAACGAAGACTCGCGACGTAATCGGCCAACGAGTTGTAGCTGGCCTTTATGCCGGTGTCGGCCTCCTTGCGATTGGTATAACCGATATCGCCCATGCGCAGGCTGGTGGCCATTGGCAAGTACGAACTGTCGTCGTCGAAGTCCTCGAGTTTCGCCCCACGCCCATCCAGGAAGGAGTTACAGACGGCGGGCGAGGCGCCGAACAGGTACGGCACCATCCAGCCGAAACGCAGCAGGTTCCTGATCATCCCCATCATGCAGTGGTCGCGGAACTCGCGATCATCGAATTCACCACGAAGGTCGGCCAGCACCGGCCATAACGCCGGCTGAGGTGAATAATTGAAATGGACCCCCGCAATGACCTGCATCAAGCGCCCATAGCGATGCCCCAGACCGATCCGATAGACAGTCTTCATGCGTCCGGCGTTGGAATGCCCGTACTGTGCCACCGGAATCGACTCTTCTCCGTTCACCACACAGGGCATACTCGTGGCCCAAAGCAATTCGTCCCCGATGCGGGCCGCCGCGAAGGACTGCAGGTCCTGAAGAAATCCCAGCGTCTCGCGCACGTCATCGAACGGCGGCGTCACCAGTTCCAGCAACGCTTCCGAATAGTCCGTGGTGATGTAAGGATGAGTGAGCGCCGAACCCAGCAGCGCAGGGTGTCGCGTCTGAGCGATGGAGCCGGCGGACTCTACCCGCAATGTCTCCTTCTCGAGTCCGATGCGTCCTCGGAGCTGTTCGGGCCGCAACCGTTCACCCAGCCGGTGCATCACTTGCTGCAGATCGCTTTCCACACTTGCCACATTTGATCCCTTTACCCGAGCTGAAAAGCTGCGGAACATACCGCAATGACCATCCCCGGTCACTTTGGTTACAGTACTGCGATGATTCAAGGTCTCCGAAATCGCTTTCTCAACCTCGGGCGGAGGTTGCTGCCGACACCCCCGGATCCCGTGGTCCTGAGCGACCGGGAGTGGGATCGACTGCGGATCCGTGCCCCGTTCATCGAGACATTATCGCCCGATGACACCGAAACTCTACGCAAGCGCATCGGGCAGTTCCTGGCGCGGAAAACCTTCAAGGGCATCGGGCTGGACCTGCGACATTGGCAGTGCCACCTGATTGCCGCGTACGCCTGCCTGCCGATCCTGCACCTTGGCCTGAACGTCTACCGTGACTGGCGCACCATTCTCGTTTATCCGGATACCTTTGTGCCGGAACAGGAATGGATCGACGACTCTGGTGTCCATCACCAGGCGGTTGTCCCGCAAGCTGGCGAGGCATGGGAACGTGGCCCGGTTATTCTGTCATGGAACGATGTCGCCACCGATGGCGCCGTGATCGTACACGAAATGGTGCATACGCTGGATGCCGGCAATGGCGAGGTCAACGGTTTCCCGCCATTACCCGACGAAATGTCCGCTCGGGACTGGTCGACCTCGTTCAACGACGCCTTTGCGAGCCTGTGCGTGGCCATCGAGCACGGCCATGAGCCCGTGCTGGACCCCTACGCAGCCACCGACCCGGCAGAGTTTCTCGCGGTGGTCTGCGAATACTTCTTCTTCGCCCCCGCTTACCTGCGCGAGACGATGCCCGGAGTTTATCGGCACCTATGCGATTACTTCCAACAGGAGCCACACCTGCGCGCGGCCGAAATCCCCAGCGCGATGCCCGTCACCACTGCCGACGATGGCGATCAAGGCTGATGTTCGACGGCCCAAAGCGCCGCTTCCAGCCGCGAGCGAAGACCGAGCTTCTTCAGCAAGTGCTTTACGTGCACCTTGACGGTGCCCTCGCTCAGGTCCAGATGCCTCGCGATCTGCTTGTTGTTCCAACCCTCGGCAATCAGGTCCAGCACCTCCTTCTCGCGCGGCGTGAACCGGGGCCGATTGCCCGCCGGTGGTTCATCATTGCGGCGCATGGCCCGCGCCAGATGCTCGGACAGGCCCTCGGTCAGAATCAGGCGGCCGGCAACGATCTGGTGTAACTGCGTCAGCAGTTCCTCGGGCTCGGTGTCCTTCAGCAGGTAGCCATCGGCACCGGCACGCAGGGCCGCAACCAGATCCTGCTCCTGGTCGGATACGGTCAGCATCGCCACTTTCGCCGCGCATCCGCCCTCGCGCAGCGCGTGCAGGACTTCGGTCCCATCCATGCCCTCCATATTCAGATCCAACAACACCAGATCGGGCTGCAGCTCCCGCGCGAGCTGGATGCCTTCAGGGCCGGAACTGGCCTCTCCGACGACATCGAAGCCCCCTTCCAGATCCATCAACTGACGGACCCCGCGCCGAAACAGTGGATGATCATCGATGACGAGAACACGTACGCAAGCAGGCATCTCAGACCGCCTCCCGTTGCGGTGCATCAACATCACCCGTCGCTTCGGGGGCTCCCAGTCCCACTGGCCGGAAGAGCAGGTTAACCTGGGTTCCACCGTCTCCCGACCGGCCGATTTCCAGTTCGCCCCGCAGCTGCGCCGCGCGCTCATGCATGATCGACAGTCCATAATGATCGGGCTTGCCCGACCCCTGGCCGATGCCAATGCCGTTGTCAACGATCGCGACGCGCACCCGGTTATCCGGAGTCCAATCCAGCGTCACTCTGGTGCGACTGGCCTTTGCATGCCGCAGGACATTGCACAATGCCTCCCGGACGATATGCAATACGTGCACTTCCTCGTTGATCCCGAGCTCGCCGTCGGCAAGCCTGTTGTCCAGTTCGACATACGGTCCGCCACGTGCGGTGACCCCGGCAACGGTCTCTTCCAACGCCGATCCGAGCCCGGCCGTATCGATACCGATGCGAAAGGTGGTCAGCAGTTCGCGTAACTGCCGGTAGGCACCATTGAGCCCCTGGCGCAACTCGTTGAGCGCGGCATCGACGTCGGACCCTCCGCCCGAACCCTTCACCGCGGCATGTACCCGTGCCACCTGTATCTTCAGGTAACTCAGTGCCTGTGCCAATGAATCATGCAGCTCCCGGGCGATCGCCGTGCGTTCCTCGAGCAGTCCCAGCCGGCGGCTCTGGATTGCGCGGCGCTGGCTCGCGATCGCAATTCCGAGGTGCCGCGCGATCGCCTCGACCAGTTGCAGTTGCCAGGGCTCGGGCGTCACCCCCGGTGGTATCTGCATCCGCAGTAACGCATGGATCTCGGCACCATCGTACAGCGGAATCGACAGGAGTCTCGGGCCACCGTCGTCGCCCTCCGCCTCGAGATAAACCTTGCCATGCGCGCGTCCAACGCAGTCCATGCAGGTATGCTGCGTACACAGCGGACCAATGAACCCCGGATCGTGGTCGGAATCCGCCAACTGGAATCCCTTGCGCCCATCCGATTCCAGAAGGCAAAGGCTGCCACTACCAAACCCAAGCAGCTTCTCCATTTCGCTCAGAGTCTCGGTATAATTGGCTCGCGACAGGGTACCGTCATGGAGATGGCTCAACGAACGGTACATGAGTTCCAGTGAGCGGTTGCTGTATTCCAGCGCGCGGGTCTTGTCCACAACACGCTGCTCAAGATCCTCGTACGAACGGGAAAGGTCGTGCGCCATCAGGTTGAACGCGGCACCGAGTTGACCCAGTTCATCCTCGCCCGTATGTCGGATACGCCGGCTGAAATCGCCCTTGCGTGCCGCCTGCGCCCCAGCCAGCAATTCGCGCAGCGGCTTCATCACGTCGCGGCGCAGGAACCAGACGGTGAAGACAATTATCAACAGCGTCAGCAACAGGCAGACACCCTGCACCAGACGCAGCAACTGTACCTGTGCCTCGGTCCGTTGTTCCAGCAGAAAGACCATGCGATCGACTTTCTGAACGAAGCCATCGACTTGCCCGCGCAGCCGTTCATAGGACTCTCCGTGCGGTGTATGTTCCAACGCATCCAGGAATAGTGGACGTATCTGTCCCGCCCAAAGCACGCCGATTTCGTCATACGCGACCCGTAACGGATGCTCGGGGGCCGTTGGCACCATCCGCGACAACGGGCGCCCGGCATAGTGCCGCTCAAAGCGGTCGAGCGCCATCTCCAGTTCCCGTCCATGCCCGGTCCGGTCGATGACTCCGGGCCGGAGTACCGTGGTACTGGCATCGTAGGTGGAATAGCGCAGGGTACCCGCATGGTTGATCGCGGTCGCCGCCCCCCGGATCTGATCGGCAATCAGTACCGAGGAGACGATCCCGAACAGGCCCATGGCCGCAACCAGCGACAGCGCCAGACCCATGCGCCAGAGAAGAGACCGCTTGATACCACCGAGCATAAGGTTCCTCGAACATCGCCGGACCAACGCTGAACGTCCAACCTGTCCAAAAGAGGTATTCAACACCTAAGCATAGATGGTTATTGCAGTGGTAGTGGTGTTTTATGAACGATCCGCCGCAAACCCGCGGTTACTCCCTGGCGGCAATGCGCGAGTCCACTTCGCTCAGATTGGCACGGATCACAGCGGCGTTCTCCGACCCCGACGGAAGCAGGCGCGCAAGCCGCTCCCAGTGCTCGCGCGCACCGCTATAGTTGCCCGCGCGAAAGTCCGCGGTTCCCGCCAGCCAGAGTCCGGTGACATGATCGGGTTCGATATCCAGCGCGCGGCGGATCAGGTCCCGGGGGCGACCCTCGAGGCTGCCTCCGGAAACGGTCCCGAGCAGATCGGCATAGTCGATCAGGATGTTCGCATCGTGATCACCACCGTGTTCAAGCGACTTCGCGTACGCTTGCACCGAGGCAAGGTTCCGACCCATTGCCTTGTACGCACGCCCGAGCAACGCCCAGCCAACCGGGTCGTCGGGCGATTCCTCCAACCGATTGCGCAAGGTAGTGACGATCATGTCGATTTCGCCCGAGGCATCGGTCGTCGGTGCTTGCGCGGCAACCTGCTGGGGCGGATCCAGCGCCTGGGGTCCGCCACCGTAGCCCTGGTAAATCAACGCGGCCAGACCGGGGACCAGCACCAGCGTCGTCACCAGCGCCGGCCAGCGCCAGGATTTCCCGGTGACGCCGCGCGGGACCTCGTTGTCCGAAATCTCCAGCAGGTTGCGTTGCAGGTCCAGCCGGGCAGCATGGTATTGCGCCTCCGAAAGCACGCCATTCTGACGGTCGGCGTCCAGCTCCGCCATCTGACTCCGGTAGATGGACAACCCGGTAGAGCCGCTCCGCGGCACAGGCGCCGGAGCACCGGGCTGCCGCTTGGTCACCAGGGGAATAAAGACAAAGACCAGGGCAACCGCTGTCAGCATCGCGGCCAAGAAGATAAAAGCGGTCATGCAAGACTCCAGATATCGGACAAGCAACAACGTTTTTCCTGCGTCCAGGAGACTCCGTTTCCATCAGTAATTCTCATGAGGTGATCCCCTGAACACGAAAGGATGGGCCACGGAAAGCTCGGGCAAACACGGAAAAGGGTGGGATCGGTTTCATGTTCGGTAATTTCCCTGTTCTTCCATGGCTACGTTTTCACTCCCAGGATCCGGGTCCGGGACGATCACGATTCGGCCTGCAGTTGCCGGTACAACGGGATCAACTGCCGGTGTACCAAATCGTCGTGCAGCGGGCCCACATGCTTGAAGCGAACGATCCCGTCCCGATCCAACAGGAAGGTCACGGGCGTGGCATGGGCGCCCCACTGCCCGCTGACGCGGCCATCGGGATCGTATCCCACTGCGTTGAAGGGGTCGCCACCACGTTGCAGGTACGCCAGGGCCTGCTCCCGGTCGTCGCGGAAATTGAGTCCGAACACCGGGACCCCCATGCGGCGCAACGCCTCCAGCGTGGGGCGCTCCTGACGACAGGTGACGCACCACGACGCCCAGACATTGACCAGTGCCGGTGCTCCCAGCATGTCGGCGCGGGTCAACCGGGCCTGTGGATCGCGGAGTTCCTGAAGATCGAAGTCGGGGGCTTCCCGTCCCACGAGGGGCTCGGGAACATTCACAAGGTTCCAGATCAGAACGAGCGCCAGCGACCCGACGGCAACAACCAGCAATAGCACGGGAAGAAACGGCAACAGGACGCGTGCACGCATGGTTGGTACCCGTCAGACCTTCTTCGCGGCAACGTGCATGCCGACAGTGTCCATCGGATGCCTGTGCATGGCCAGGATCATGGTCGTACCGTATCGATCGTCAGCAGCACATCGCCGCGTCCGACATCGACCCCTTCGAGAATCCCCTCAAGGTCGCCTGGACGGGCGTTGGCGTCACCATGACGAGAGACCCGCGCCACGAGTGTGATGCTCTCATGGTTGGAGAGAACATGCTCGGGATTCAGCGCCAGGCTGTCATCGAGGGTGAACGCAACCGGCAATTGATCCAGTCGGGTACGCAGGGCCGCGAGTGGTTGGCCGCTGCCGGTTGCGGTCCGCGCGAACAGGTAGACGACATCGTCGGGCTCGGCCTGACCGATCAACTCGGGGGCCAGCTCGACCCGGCCCGACACCGCGACGATATCGGTAGATCCCGTTTCCGCGGCGCCGAACGCCTCGGTGTGCCCAAGTACGCGTGCATTGCGCACCATCGAGGTCAATTCAGCGTGCGCGGGGGTATCCTCCGGCATCTGTTGCAGAAGCTGATTCCAATAGTAGGCCGCGGTGGTGAACTCGCGATTCTGATAGGCGTGGATTCCTGCCAGTTCCAGGCCCTTGTGGTCATCCGGGTCCAGCTGCAACGCTTCACGCACCAAAGCGATGGGCCGACCGCTGAGGTCCAGCCCCGCATTGACCGCCAGCGTCTCGGCATAGCCCGAGACGACCACGGCAGTCTCGGGCAGCAACTCGTAGGCACGCGCATAGGCCGCTTCCGCGTCATCCCACTGCTCGCGGGCAATGTAGGCATTGGCCAGGAAGGTCCAACTGACCCCATCATCGGGGTTCCTGCGCACGTCCTCCTCCAGAGTGGACAACGCTTGCTCGACCTGTTCCTCCAGACGTGCCAACGCCTCCTGGATCTTACGCTCCCGCTCCTGCTCGGCCTGTTCGGCGACGGCCACCTGGACCACAAAGCCGGGTTCTCCAACCAACAGATAGACGCCGAGCGCCAGCGCCGGAATCAGTACCGCCAGCGTTCCGCCAAGACGCCGATGGCCGGTGTCACTGGCAGCATCAAACGGTGCGCCGGTCAGTGCATCCTGCGCCAGGCGCGCTTCGAGTTCCGCTCGGGAGACCTCGCGCTGCGCAGCGCTGATCAATCCGTTGCGATAATCCTCTTCCAGTTCCCGATACTGATCCCGGTACACGGCGATGTTGAGGTCCCGGCGATCCATGGCCTGGGCATCCGGGGGGCGCCGGAACAGCGGCGGCAGGACCCAGGCCAGAACGGCCGCGATGATCACGATGGAAAGAATCCAGAAGGGTGCGACGGTAGCAAACATATTCAAGGGGAAGTCCTCTCTTCTTGAAACTGGGTCCCGGAATCCGCACCGACAATCTCGGACGGAGCAACGGGAACGGTGGAATCCTCGGCCCTGAGCAATCGCGCGGCCTCGCGCAGGGCGGCAGGGTCGATGCCGGGTTGCGGGCCAGAGCGGCGGCGTCGGTGGAGCGTCGCGGCCGCCAGCCCGAGACCCAGGAGCAGGAAGGCCAGCGGCCCTCCCCACAGGACATAGGTCAACGGCTTGACCGGTGGGCGGTAGAGAACGAAGTCCCCGTATCGGGCCACCAGCGATTCGACCACCGCATCGTCGCTCAGGCCGGCGCGCATCATGCCCCGAATCTCTTCCCGCAGGTCGAGCGCGAGCGAGGCTCGCGATTCGGCCAGCGACTCGTTCTGGCAGACCACGCAGCGCAGATCCTCGGCCAGATGGTTCAGGCGAGCCTCGAGAGACGGGTCATCCGCGTTGGGGGTCGCGGGCACACTGCCAACGGCGAGTCCCGGCACCATGCACAGGATCAGCATGAACAGGCCCAGGCAACGGCTCACGCGTCCAGCTCCCCGAGCAGGGGCTCGAACTTGGCCTGCCACACGGCTGGCGTGATCGGACCCACATGTTTCATCCGAATCATCCCGTCGCGGTCGATCACAAAGGTTTCCGGGGTCACCGTGACCCCATAGCGAATCGCGACGCGACCGTCCCTGTCGTCCACTGCAATAACGTACGGACTGCCGTTTCGGGCGAGCAACGGGGCTGCCTCGCGGTCGAGATCCTTCCAGGTGAGTCCATATACCGGCACCCGGCCAGCGACCATGCGCGGCAGATGCTTGTGTTCTTCCAGGCACACGCTGCACCAGGGTGCCCAGATATTGAGCAGCCAGACTTCGCCGCGAACATCAGCCGGCGAGAAGGTTGCGCCGGGGTTGCCGACCACGGGCAGGGTGAAGTCCGGCGCCGGTCGCCCGACCAGCGGCGACGGCACTTCCTTGGGATTGAGGTACAGCCCAAGGTAGAGAAATGCCGCGAGCGCGGCAAAGACCAGCAAGGGGATCCAGCGCCTCATGCCGTCCCCTCCGACACCGGCGCGTTCAACGATGCGGGCTTTGAGGCTATCGGGTTTCGGCGGCGCAGCGCAACCCGGTAGCGCCGATCGGAAACCGCCAGCGCGCCCCCCAAGGCCAGCAGGAGGGTACCGGCCCAGAGCCAGCCGACAAAGGGTTTGTGATAGACCCGAACGGTCCAGGCACCATCGCCAAGAGGGTCGCCCAGCGACACATACACGTCGCGGAACGGACCGTAGTTCACCGCTGCCTGGGTCATGACCATTCCCGACGCATTGTAGTCCCGTTTCTCGGGATACAACGTGAACTCGCGGCCCCTCGGCGTGGTAACGGCCATCGTGCCCCGACCGGCAACGTAATTCGGCCCTGGAAGTTCCTCGACACCATGGAATACGAAACGATAGCCGGCCAGTTCCAGGTGACTCCCGATCGGCATGCGCACATCGCGTTCCGTTTCATAATTGGACACGATGGTGACCCCGACCACCAGCATGGCCAGCCCGGCGTGGGCCAGTTGCATGCCCCAGAATGCTCGCGGCAACTGCGACAGTTGCTTCAGGCGGCGGCCGCGATGGTGCTGGACCCTCGCGGCAAAGCCCTTGATTACGGTGAACAGGATCCAGAGCGCGAGAAACAACCCCAGCGTCACCTGCAGATTCATCCCATCGAGTGTCAGCGGCAGCAGCGCGGCCGTGCCCATCGCAACCAGGAACGCCCATTTCAACCGCCATGCGAGATCTGGCAACGACGCCTGGCTCCAGCGGGCCAGCGGGCCGATCCCGACCAGGAACAGGACCGGCGCCACCAGTGGCACGAACACCGCGTTGAAATAGGGTGGCCCAACGGAGATCTTGCCCAAACCCAGTGCATCCAGAAACAGCGGATACAGGGTGCCCAGGAGCACGGCCCCAAGCGCGGCAACGAGAAAGACATTGTTGGCGAGCAACAGCGATTCGCGCGAGAACCAGTGAAACGAGCCGGCGCCGATCATCCGGGGCGCCCGCAGCGCGTACAGCGTAAGCGAGCCGCCGACCACCAGACCAAGAAAGATCAGAATGAACAACCCCCGGGTCGGATCGGTGGCAAAGGCGTGCACCGACGACAACACGCCCGAGCGCACGAGAAACGTCCCCAGCAGCGACAGCGAGAAGGTAGCGATCGCCAGCAGCACGGTCCAGTTGCCGAAGACGCCGCGCTTCTCGGTGGCAGCCAGTGCATGGATGAGCGCGGTCCCGGCGAGCCATGGCATCAACGACGCGTTTTCGGTTGGGTCCCAGAACCACCAGCCACCCCAGCCGAGTTCGCGGTAGGCCCACCAACTGCCGAGGCCGACACCCAGGGTCAGAAACATCCAGGCGGCCGTCGTCCAGGGTCGGGACCAGCGCGCCCAGGCGGCATCAAGACGCCCCGACAACAGCGCGGCGATCGCGAACGCGAACGCGACGGAAAAACCCACGTAACCCATGTAGAGCAACGGGGGATGCGAAATCATGCCGACATCCTGCAGAAGCGGGTTCAGATCACGCCCGTCCGCCGGAATCGGGTAGAGCCTCTCGAAGGGGCTCGAAGTAAACAGGAGCAGCGCGAGAAAGCCGACGCTGACAAGCCCCATCACACCCAGCACCCGGGCGGTCATCTCTTCCGGCAACTGCCGCGAGAAAACAGCGACTGCCGCGGACCAGCCCGCGAGGATGACGGTCCAGAGCAACAATGACCCTTCGTGGGAACCCCAGGTCGCGGTAAAACGATAGACCGCGGGCAACTGCGAAAATGAGTTCTGTGCGACGTTCCGGACCGAAAAGTCATGGGTCAGAAACGACCACGCCAGCGCCATGAACGCCAGCAACAGCAACACGAACTGCGCCTGCGCAAGTGGCCGGCCGATGGCCATCCATCGGCGGTCGCCACGCCGCGCGCCGATCAGGGGCACGGTGCCCTGCACGAACGCCAGCACGAGCGCAAGGGTAACGAGAAACTGCCCCAACTCCGGGATCATACGATCACTCCGGGATTGCGGCCAGACCGGGACAGCCCGGAACCGAATCTGCCGAACCCGTGGCAGTTCGCTGCGGCAGGTGTCGGCAGCCCAGGCGTCCGGGCGCCACCATCATCCACTGCACCATGCCGGTTGAACACTGTGTTAGCCATCAAGTCCGCCGCTGGAAAACGAATGGAAAAAGGGCCGGCGCGCGTGCGCCGGCCCT